>CAYNCU010000015.1:0-31480 GCA_964395765.1 uncultured Roseivirgaceae bacterium
ATGTATGCCCTTTAGTCCCAATTTCAGGCATTACTTTGGAAGAAATTGCGGAGTATGCCCATCGCCTGGGATACCGGGTCGGCGAAGAATTGGGTATTCCGGGTTATTATTATGAACACGCTGCCACCGCTCCCTATAAAACAAGTTTATCAGACTGCCGGGAAGGAGAATATGAGGGCTTGGCAAAAAAATTCGAAGACCCTAAGTGGAAACCTGATTTCGGCCCGGCTGTTTTCAATCCCAAAACAGGGGCTACGGCCATCGGTGCCAGGGATTTTTTGGTGGCTTATAATATCAACCTGAATACCACATCCACACGTCGGGCGAATGCCGTCGCTTTTGATATAAGGGAGAAAGGGCGGGTTAAAAGATCCGGTGACCCGTTAACCGGGGAAGTGGTTAAGGATAAAGAAGGAAACCCGGTGTATATTCCCGGTACTTTACCGGCAGTAAAAGCGATCGGTTGGTACATTGAAGAATACGGCATCGCCCAGATTTCCATGAATCTGACGAATATTAATATTACCCCGATCCATATTGCATTTGACGAAGCATGTATTAAAGCGGAAGCCCGCGGTCTGCGGGTAACCGGCTCTGAACTAATCGGACTGGTACCGCTTAAAGCCATGCTGGATGCCGGTAAATATTTTTTACATAAACAACAACGTTCCCTGGGCGTTTCACAGGAAGAACTAATCCGCATTGCCATTGCTTCTCTGGGACTTAATGAACTGGCTCCTTTTAACCCCCGAGAAAGGATCATAGAATATTTACTGGAAGAAAATTCGGATAGTAAATTGATAAAACTGCCGTTGAGGGAATTTGTTAATGTTACCGCTTCGGAATCCCCTGCTCCGGGAGGAGGATCGGTGACTGCTTACGCCGCCACCCTGGGCGCTTCCCTGGGCACGATGGTCGCCAATCTTTCTGCCCATAAAAAAGGTTGGGACGACCGCTGGGAAGAATTTTCACAATGGGCTGAAAAAGGACAGTCTTATATCGTGGAACTTTTAAAACTGGTTGACGAAGATTGCATTGCTTTCGATGATGTTATGGCTGCCAGGAAACTTCCGAAAGATACTCAGGCTGCTTTTGAAACCAGGACGGCGGCCATCAATAAAGCCACAATGAAAGCAATCGAAGTTCCTTTCAAGGTTATGAAAATTACGCTTTCCTCAATGAAGCTTTTGCACTATGTTGCGGAAAACGGATTGTCCAATTCCATTTCCGATGCAGGTGTCGGCGCATTACTGGCCAGGACATCCATTCAGGGCGCTTTTTTTAATGTAAGGATTAATTGTAAATCTCTTGATAATCCGGGGTATGTTGGTAAATTGTTAAAAGAAGCACAGGATATCTTTAACCAATCACTTGAAATGGAAAAGGACATCTTGGAAATAGTTGAAAACAAGTTAGTTCAATGATAGATGTTAAAAATTTCGATGAAATCAGGCCGTTCAGGGATGAAGAAGTGAATCCTGTTTTAATGCGCCTGGTTGAAGATCCATCCTTTAAAAAACTGGCTTCTCTTTTTTACCCGGAAATGCCTTTGGCGGAGATAAAAAAAATATTCGCCGGCATACACTCGCTTCATGATTTCCAGACACGGATAACCTATAACGTTTTAAAGAAAATATTAAACAATAGTTGTAAAGGTATATCGCATGAGGGCTTTAAAAATATCAGTAAGAATAAGGCCTACCTTTTCATCTCTAACCATCACGATATCGTGCTCGATCCGTCCATATTGAATATCGCCTTATATGAAAATGGGTTTTTCACGACTAAAATTGCTATCGGCGACAACCTGCTTTCCGATGAGTGGATACGCACCGTTGCACGGTTAAATAAAAGTTTTGTGGTTCAACGGAATACCACGATTAAATTCGGTTATTATATTTCACAAAGACTTTCAAATTTTATTAAACACTCCCTGCTGGAAGAAAAAGAATCCATCTGGATTGCCCAGCGCGAGGGCAGGTCCAAGGATGGTAATGACGTTACACAGGTGAGCCTTTTAAAAATGTTAGCTTTTGGCGGGGAAGAAGCATCCTTTGAATACCTGAAATCATTAAATATCATTCCGGTCTCTATATCCTATGAATATGATCCCTGTGATATTTTGAAAGTAAAGGAACTGATCGAAAAGGAAAAGAATAAAAATTACAAAAAATCACCCCAGGAAGATGTCATCAGCATGAGCACCGGTCTCCGCGGGCAAAAAGGCAATATCCATCTTGCGATAGGAAAAATGATAAAAAGTGAATTTGATCAGATCATTCAGCATGAATCGCCCAAGGAACAATATCAGGCACTGGCCGCCAGCATAGATGAGCAAATTCAGACCAATATCCGTCTGTGGCCTTCGAATTATATCGCCTACGATGAATTATTGAAGCGTCCCGACCATAGTGATCATTATTCCTCCGATGATGAAAAGACTTTTAGAGATTATATCGACGATCGATTATTTAATAATAGCCTGGATAATCCGGACGCCCGGATAAAATTGCTTTCCATTTATGCCAATCCGGTTAAAAATAAATTACGATACACCGCCTTTTAGCTCCTTATTGCAGTCTCCGCGCCTTGGTTCCTGTCGTCACAAACCAAATTGTTAAATATAAATAATTAACGGATGCAGTATTTTTTAAGTAAATCAATATGTTCGGGAAATTTAAGGGATAGCATTCCGAATTCACCAAGTTCAAAATCTTCAAATTCAAACCCGGGGGCCACGGTGCAGCCAATCAGGGAATATCCATCTTCCAGGGATGGTTGTGCAGCAAACCAGGTGCCGTGAGGTATGGTATACTGAAATATTTCATGATTCCGGGGGTCTTTCCCAAGCCATATTTCATTTAATCCTCCCGGTTCTCCAAGCGTATACAATCGAAGAGAACAACCTTCATAAAAATGCCACGTTTCATCCGATGTGATTCGATGAAAAGCAGAGAAATGATATCCCTTCAGTAAAAAATAAATGGAAGTGGCAAAACAACGGTCCCCAGAGTAGCGTTCCGGCAAGGTTCCGGGTTTTTCGCCGGAACGGTAAACCTCCCGGAAATATCCGCCTTCAGGGTGAGGCTGAAGTTTCAATTCATGAATCCAGAAATCTGCCGTATTATGCACGGGCCGAACTGAGATATTCGATAAGTCCGTCCCTGATCCTTGAAAAAGTTTCATTCAGGATCGTTTCATTTTCTTCCAGCAAGGTAACCCTGAATCCCATCAATCCGGAAGCAAAGGAAGATAATGGAACCACGCAGACTCCTTTTGCACCCAGGAGATAGTAAACAAAACGTTTATCGAAATTTACGCCTTCTTCCTTCACCCATTCTTCAACCAATGCTTTCACCGAAGCATTTTTTATTTCAATAATCTGTTTGGGGTTTAAGTATCCATTCTTGAAGACAATGGTGTTGTAAAAGGCCCCGTAGGTTTCATTAAACATGATCTGATCGATACCTGATAATTTTTCCGATATGATTTTAGCGCGTTTCCCGATTTTTTCATTATTGCATTTAAGGTAATCCTTATACCGGTGATCGCCCATGATTTTCGGGATCGTCAGTTGGGGAAGTTTGGTTGAACTCACCTCAATCATTTTGGCATTTTCCAGTGTTGTACACAAGCGGTTGAATTCAGGGTAAGACTTCCGGTTATAAAATTCCATCCATCCGCAACGCGAACCGGGCCAGGGCATTTCTTTTGATATTCCTTTCATTGAAATTCCGGGGACTTCTTCAATGTAATCAGCCAGCGCGTAAGATTGAGCACCGTTGTAGGTGACATTCAGATATATTTCATCGGCAATCAGAAATAAATTGAATTCCCTGGCAATATCTACAAACCTTTTCAATATGGAAAGCGGGTATACCATGCCTGTCGGGTTATCGGGATTGATGATCATGATACCGACAATATTGGGGTTATACTTCACCTTCATATAAAGGTCATCCATATCAGGATACCAGCTATCGGCGGGATTGAGGTTATAGGTTAGCGGATGTGTGTTGGCATGGGCCGCTTCAGCGGAAGAATGGGTGGAATAGGCCGGTGACGGGCCAATCACCCGGGAAGCCGGCACGAGGAACTGGTATAATTTGGCAATAGCATCTCCAAGGCCGTTAAAAAAAAGAATATCCTCTGCCGAAATCCGGGCGCCGCCCCTCTGGTTATTCAGGTCGGCAAGAAATTCCCTTGTTTTAAGTACGCCTTTTGAATCGCTGTACCCGAAAGAAAGATCATCATTGATCAGTTCAATAATATTATTCTTGATCCATTCCGGTAACTTGTTATTTTTTTGGATCGGATCTCCGATATTTTCCCAGAAAATACTTACTCCTGCTTTTTCAACAAGCCTTGCTTTCTTTACAATCTCGCGGATCTCATAACTTAATTCGCTGGCGCCTTCCCTTATTAAAAGCTGTCGCATGGATGATATAAATTATAACCGGGCATCATGACTTTTTCTAACTTTACAATCCTTACAAAGGTGCAAGGTTAACAAAAATTGCGATCTTTCATTGCTATATTGAAATGAAAAATTTGATAATCATGCCTATATCAAAATTGCCGGGCGTCATGAACCATAAAAATTACCGAATCCATTATCTTTAATACCGCTTGATCTTTTTTCTGATATTTCAAATTCTAATAAATTATGAATTTTAATACCGCTGAACTGAATACTATCATACAACAACGCCGGTCCATATTGCCTAATTTATATACCGGGGAAGTTATTGACGACAGCATAATCCGTCAAATGATAGAAAATGCGAACTGGGCTCCCACACACAAGCAAACAGAGCCCTGGCGCTTTATTGTTTTCAAAGGAGAAGGCCTTAAAAAACTGGCCGAATACCAGTCTGAACTTTACAAAAAAGTCAGTATGAGGACCGGAGATTACAAGGAGGAAAAATATATCAAGCTCAGGGAAAAGCCACTAAAGGCTTCCCATGTAATTGCCATAGGAATGAAACGGAATGAAAAAGAGCTTGTCCCTGAGGTAGAGGAGATAGCCTCCGTCGCCTGTGCCGTGGAAAATATGTACCTGACCGCTACGGCTTACGGTGTTGCATGCTATTGGGGAACAGGCGGGATAACCTATATGGAGGAAGCAAAGGAGTTTTTCGGCTTAGGAAAAAACGATCGTTTTATGGGCTTTTTCTATGCCGGCATACCTAAAAAATGGACAAATGGAAAACGCTCCCCGGCGGAAGAAAAAACTACCTGGGTTGAGTAACCTTGCTTCGGATGACCAGTTGCCAGCGGTAGGCCCATTTCCAGGTCAGTTCATAATCATTGATGCCGGCCTTTGAAAGAAAATGATATAGCTCAGCCCGCCGGAAGGCCCGCAAAACCGATAAGGGGGCATCATGAATAACCATTGGCGAACGTGAAAACAAACGGGTTAAAATACCAATACTGTAAAAGGCAAACCAATGTCGTTGAAGGTCATTAATTACGATCCCGATTTTCGCCGATTCCGATATCTTTTTTAAGAAATGAAGCAATTCTTCATCATTAAAATGATGAATTAATAAAGTGCAGTTAATGATATCGAATTGAAACGGCGCCAGGTCTGTATTGAGCACATTTCCGGTCACAAGCGTTACCCCGTTTAATTCCTTGGTGGTTAACCTGGCGTCTTCAATGATGTTTGGGTTGGCGTCAATGCCGAACAGCTTTAAGTTAAAATTTTTTTTCTTTGACCATTTATGGATCTCCATCAGCGTATGCCCTCCGCCACAACCGATATCGGCAATATGTAATTCGGGGGGGTTTTTCCCGAATAACAATTTGTCAAGGCCGCTAAGTGTGACCTTATAGCCTCCCAGCCAGTGGTTAATGAAATTTAATTCCCTGAGTGTTCTATGAATGATTTCACCTTTGCTTTCAAAGTCATCCATATTTTCCTTGCGGAAGGATCGATTTTTAAATTTGGATATCATATCAGCGGGCGACCTGCAGTAGCATGGATTCAAGGGTAAGTCCAGGACCAAAGGCAAAACTCAGGATTCGGTTCCCGATGTGCTCAGCGCTAAGAGACTGCCACAAATTTTTTATTACAAACAGGATAGTTGGAGAAGACATATTGCCATAGTCTCTCAGTACATCATAGGCAAATTTAATGCGGGATTTATCAATGTTTAACTCCTCCCCGATTACATCCAGTATTTTTCTGCCGCCGGGGTGAATCGCATAAAAATCGGCAGGGCCAATTTTGTAATTAAAATTTTTAAAAAGATTTTCAGTCAATCCCCTGATCCCCTTTTTTATAGTATTCGGGA
Source organism: uncultured Roseivirgaceae bacterium (assembly GCA_964395765.1). Classification (GTDB taxonomy): domain Bacteria; phylum Bacteroidota; class Bacteroidia; order Cytophagales; family Cyclobacteriaceae; genus DATDPY01. The sequence goes on from CAYNCU010000015.1 coordinate 6,300, forward strand.
CTTCACTGGAAAGAATCATTTCAAAACCGGTATCGGCAATATCCCAGGTCATATGGTCCCCGGCTTCCAGGGCCAGGTCCGAATAAAAGGCTTCGACCTTAAGAGATACAGGCATTTTCGGTTGTGAACTTACCAATACGGCAGCGCAACCGTCGCTAAACAAGGAATTGGCAAGCATATTAACATCATTTTTGCCTTTCTGAAAATGTAAAGTGCAAAGTTCAAGACATACAATCATGACCTGGGATTTCTCTTCGGCTTTGCATATGGAATCTGCAACTTTCAGGGCGTTGAATGCAGCGTAACAGCCCATAAAATTAATGGCGGTCCTTTGAATATTGGAAGGTAAATTCAGGGCTTTGATGATTTCAATATCCAGCCCCGGTGCATACATCCCCGTACAACTCACTACAATCAGATGTGAAATATTTTTATAACCGTTTTTTTCAGAATCAAGTCCGCGAATCGCTTTCAGGGCCAGGGGAAGTGCATATTTTTTATAAGCTTCCATCCTCCGGCCGGTGGAAGGAAAAGGTTCAAGGTTTTTATTATTAGGGTAAAATTTGAATTGTCCGGGCTTTAATGCATAATCTTCAAGCACCGAATACCGCGTTTTAATTCCCGTAGCCTTATACAATGATGTCAATCTGCCGGCATCCTCCGCATCAAGTCCCTGGGTCATGATCATGAAATTTATGATTTCAGACTGACTGAACTTAAAGGATGGAACGGCTGTGGAAATTGCGTTGATATAGGTTGCCATAATACATATATAAGCAAAATTTAATTTATCTTGTTCAGTTATCGGTTTATTTAATGCTAAAGAAAGCCACCATACAGCACCTTAGGATCCCGTTTTCCTTTTTTCTTTTACCGGTATTCCTTTTCGCCCTGGGGAACAGTGCTTCAATAAACCTGTTCGATACGGTTTTATCCTTCTTCATTGTGCATTTTCTTCTTTACCCAGCCACTAATGGCTATAACAGTTATTTCGATAAAGATGAAAAGAGCATCGGCGGACTGCGCTATCCCCCTCCCGTGGATAAAGAGCTTTACTGGACATCCCTTGCCCTGGATATTCTTGCCATTCTCCTCGGGCTTTTGATTAATTTTTATTTTTCAGTAATGATTTTTTTATATGGCCTGGCCAGCAAAGCCTATAGTCATCCTTCGGTACGATTGAAAAAATATGCTTTAACCGGATGGTTCATTGCTGGATTTTTCCAGGGACTCTTTACTTACTTAACTTTTTTTTTAGCGATCGGAAATTTAAAATGGAAAGATCTTTTCGTCCTTCCGGTGATTATTCCGGCGGGACTTTGCACATTGCTGCTATGGGGATCCTATCCTATGACTCAGATTTATCAGCACGAAGAAGATTATAAAAGGGGAGATATTACGATCAGTTTTAAACTGGGAATCCTGAAAACATTTGTTTTTTCGGCTGTTTTGTTTCTGGTCGCCAATATATCCTTTATCCTTTATTTTCTGAGCTATCAAAATATCCGCGGAGTTCTTTTGTTTGAATTCTGCCTTGTACCCATGATGGTTTATTTTATAAAATGGTTTGCGCAATGTTTAAAAAATCCGGCGCTGGCAGATTATTCTCATACCATGCGACTGAATCTGGTTTCTTCCGTTAGTCTTAATTTATTTTTCCTGGTATATAATTTTCTATAAGCTTCGTACACATCCGGTCATGACCTGTTCAGTAATGAACATTTTACTAAATTTATCACTATTGTTTTTTTCTATATCTTGCTGATAAACAGCCATTTATTTTTACTGGCATGGGAATTGGAATCCAGTTAATCACAAAGTTGGACAGAAAAAAATAGAAAGAAATGAAAAAGCTAATAGTAACGAATCTGATGATGTTGATAGGGGCCATTCTCCTGTTCCCTTTAAATTCAGCTTTTGCAGGCACGGAAAAAGGAAATAGTGAAGATACAAGGATAACCCAGGAAAGATTTCAACAGGCTGAAACCTATTTTGGGACCCAGGTCGAGCCAAAGTTTCAAGCTCCTGTTTCTTACAGGATTTATAATTCTGATTTTAATCTTGTTTATGAAACTTCCGACAAACAGGATATAAAATTGCAGCAACTACTGGTAAAAAGTGACTTAATAACAGAAATTAACAACACCCATATATATCAACTTTCCCGCTAAATTCTCTTCGTAATGTTAAGGTTGGTTTAGAGGGACGAAAATTCGTCCCTCTTTTTTTATTAAATGGTAAAATATTTGCAATAAAAAAATTATATTAACTTAACATTTTAGCTATGAAAAAGATTATTCCGGTTTTCGTAATTATTCTTACAGTTATGTTTCCGCTCGGACTTATGGAATCCTGCGATACTACAGGCGTGGATACCGTTAATGGAAAAATGATGTTCTGGTCTGATTTTGACGGTCCCCCGATCGACGTTTATATTGATAATAATTTTTCAGGAACCATTGATCAATATTTCAATAAAACTCCGGATTGCGGATCTGACGGCTGCGTGACCGTAACGCTGGATCCGGGATCCTATTCATTTCATGCTGAGGAACATCCTGGACCCGGTAGTACCGGCCAGACCTGGGACAAGACCGTCACCATTGTGGCTAATTCCTGCGGCGCCCTCGAACTTACAGCCAATGCACAGCAGATGATCCAAGGGACGGCCCCAATGATTTGTAACGCCGGATATATTAATTAAGGATTATTAGAAAAATAATATTTATTAAACCGGAAGTTAAAAATCATGCAGTCATGCTGCTGCTGGATTTATTTAATCCGGATACTTTCTTTAGCTTCGCGATACGGAATGCTTTTCTTTCCTTATAACCGCAATAATCACATTTAAAAAATTTCATTAATTCCCCTTCTTCATTCTCAGTGGGAGATTCGAGTATTTCCTCCTTGACTACCTTAAGGGTCTGGTAGTTACATTACGGGCATTGCAGGGCAACCAGGTGACCGGCATATTTTTCAATTTTTGTAAATCCGGTTTCTTCATCGATCCATACGTCATAATCGACTGAAAAAACATTTTCTTCCGCCTGCATACCTTCATCGAGATAAACATCCTCCTCCTCTTCACTTAACAGCTTCATAGGCTTACCCGATTTCGGCGATTTCCTGGGAGTGTATCTTAATTTCCTTAAGCGTTTTTCAACATAAAACGGATAGTAAAATTTAAGCAGGTTGGAAACAATAACGCCGATGATCAAGCCCATCATGATGGTGACGAAAATACTGATCCCCAGCCAGATGACCTGTCCCTGAGAAACAAAAGTATTCGCCAGGATTCCCAGGCCCAGTATCAGGAACAAGGTGGTTCTCCAAAGAGTTTTTATTTCGTTTTTATTGATATAATCGTATCGTTTCTTATAATCGGAAGTTAATCCAAGCCTTAAAAAATGATAAAGCGTGATTAATATTCCTATACCGATTATTATAGAAGACAGTATATGTCCAATCGTATTCCACTTATCTAAATAAAGATACGAACTCATGCTCTCCAACTACAGTTAGTAATTACGGTGTCTGGTAAAACGTCAAAACAAATATATAGAAAAATGTTCCGTTTCATATCCAATTCATATATAATTATAAACCGGGATAATGTTTATACTTCGATTATTATCAGTTATAAAACTGGTGAAAATTTTTTCTATCGTACCTGTTCTGGCGGAAAAACTGTTGCTGATTTAAAAATATCATTCTAATTAAAATCCTTTTAAAACTTATAAAAAACCAGAATATACTGAAAAATGAAAATATTACCCCCCTTTCGTCATAAAATCTAATTTTTTAAAAATGAATAATATTTAGCTGTGAAATCGTTATTTACAAGATAGTGATTTCGCCTCAAATTGTTATGATTTCAGGTCATTTTTCTCGAAAACCTTAATAAAAAGACGAAAATTATTGAAATCTAAATTTGTAAAATTTTAATAATTAATTTGACTAAAATAATATATATCTTTACAGTTGACTATGTAAACTCTTCGCTAATCCTTAAATATTAAACATTATGAAAGTTAAGCTATTATTATTCGCTTTTTGTACCCTGGCGATGTTCACTTTGTTCTACTCATGCAACAAGAATGACACCACACCGCCTGCCGCCGCAACACTCACATTTGAACCGGATACTGCTTCTTTTGAAGGATTTCCGGGAGATGTTTGGAGTTTTACCGTTTCCGCAACTGCCCCCAGCGGTTTTGACAGCTTATATATCGAAAAACAGGTGGGAACCGGTACACCGACAATTTATGCATCGGTAACCAATGCCACTGATAACTCAGCTACCTATAATTTCAGCTATACCTTATCAGAAGATGAAGTAGGCGAAACAGTAACTTTTACTTTTACCCTGGTAGAAACCGGAACCAATGGATTGTCGGCTACTAAAACTGTTGTTACCGATTCACCTCCGGCCCGCAGTTATGCTGCTTTCTTATTGTATTCTCCTACCGGCGATAAAACTTCTGAAACATGGTTTTCTTCCAATACAGGGGCTACTTATTCGTCTGACAGTGTAATTACCAGTACCAGTCCTCTGTCGAAAGATATCGACTTCGGGTATTACTATCTGAATTCGACCGGTGCCTCCATCGCTTCACCATCCGCTTATCCATCCTCCATTTATAATCTGGGCGCCAACGGTCAGAAGTGGGGAACACTAAATGCAACCAATTTCAGGACGACCACAATGAGTGAATCCAGCTGGACGGAATTATATGGTGCTCCTACCATGAAAGAAATCGGCGATGCTTATGACGGTGGAACCGATGTTGGCCCGAATTTAACTCAATTGGAGAAAGGCAAAGTTTATGCATTTGAAACGGATGCTGCCAAAGATGGTGGAAGTAAAAAAGGTTTATTCTTCGTAGAAGATCTATTGGGAACCGTTAACTCAAATGGTTATATTCAATTACAGGTAGTCGTTCAGGAACCTGCTTCTGAATAATACATTAGATTAAATCTAAACATTGAAAGCCCCGGTTCGCCGGGGTTTTTTTATTAACAGACATTTAAAAAATTATGGAGGAAATTAAAGGTTTCAACCGGCCTTTCGAACATTCCCATATGGCCGGTTTCCTTTAATGTAAGTATATAGGGGCGTTGCAGCATTTTCGATTGTTCGATACTCTTTTCCAATGGAATAGAACCGTCATTTTCACCGATGATCATCATGACCGGTTTCTGGTAATTCATTAATAGTTCAATGTTTTCTTCCCTATCTCTCATAGCCCTGGCATATTCCTGGATTGTTTTTCCCGGTGTTTTAAGGGCCTCCCGGGTTAATTCATTAATTACATCCTGCAGGTGTGTCCGGTTTTGTTCATAGAATAAGGAGGGTATAAAAGATTTTACAAAAGGTTCTACACCGTTTTTTTTAATAAATTCAATCAGCTTTGTCCGGTTTTCCTTTTTATCCGGTGCATCCAAATAAGCATGGGAATGGAATAAGCCGAAGCCTTTTAATTCACTTTTATATCTTTTTACATAGGAAAGGGTAACATAACCCCCGAGGCTGTGACCGATGATTACCGGATTACCGATATTGAGCTTTGTTAAAAGGTCATGAATTTCATCGGCTATATCCTGCAGAGAAAACGGGGACGGGAGTAATTTACTTTCTCCGAAACCAGGAAGGTCAAGGGTTATTACCCGGAAGGAGTGGACTAACTTCCCGGCTATCTGATTCCATATTTTATGAGTTTCACAAAAACCATGAATAAAAACTACAGGCTGACCGGAGCCGTTTTCATTATAAAAAATATTGTCAGTCATTATTGCCGTCTGATCCGGCGGGAACGAGAATTTCCTGAACGGCATTGACTATGCCTTCCAGATCAAACCCGCATTCTCTGTAAAGATTTTCTGTATCCCCCTGTTCTATTACCCGATCGGGTATTCCCAGCCTTTTAATGGTGGCCTTGTAATTATGATCCGCCATAAATTCAAGCACAGCACTTCCGAAACCTCCCTGCAGGCTTCCGTCTTCAATCGTTATGAGCTTGTCAAATCTTTCAAATATTTTATGTAACATTTCTTCATCCAGCGGTTTTACAAAGCGCATATCAAAAAGGGCACAGTTTATGCCGGATTCAATGAGTTTTTCACAAGCCTGTTCTGCAACATTTCCGATAGGACCTAAAGTAAGGATCGCAACATCATCCCCTTCCCTGATAATTCTTCCTTTCCCGATTTCGATTTCAGTCATGGGGGTTTCCCATTCCACGACATATCCCTGGCCACGGGGATAACGAATGGCCATAGGATGTTGTAAGGAAGAAAGCTGCGCCGTATACATTAAGTTCCTGAGTTCCGTTTCATCCATCGGAGAGGCCACGATCATGTTGGGAACTGCCCTCAGATAAGCAATATCATAAGCTCCGTGATGGGTCGGTCCGTCTGCTCCAACCAGGCCAGCCCGGTCAAGGCAGAAAATTACTTTCAAATCCTGGATACAAACGTCATGGATTACCTGATCATAAGCCCGCTGCATAAAGGTGCTGTAAATATTGCAGTAGGGTATCATACCCGCCACGGCGAGGCCTGCTGAAAAGGTTACTGCGTGTTGTTCGGCAATGCCAACATCGAAGGCCCTGTCGGGCATTTCCTTCATCATTATGTTCAGGGAAGAACCGGAGGGCATGGCCGGGGTAATCCCCATGATCTTATCATTCTTTTTTGCCAGTTCAAGCAAAGTATGTCCGAAAACATCCTGGAACCTGGGGGGCTGTGGCTGGTCGTATACTTTTTTATGAATTTCACCTGTTATCTTATCGAAAGTGCCGGGAGCATGCCACCGGGTCTGGTTTTTTTCCGCTTCCGGGAAACCTTTTCCCTTGGTGGTGATACAATGTAATATTTTGGGGCCCGGGATATTTTTAAGGTCCCGGAATATGTGTACCAAATGATCGACATCATGACCGTCTACAGGTCCGAAATACCTGATATTCAATGACTGGAATAGGTTGCTGTGGCCTAAAAGAAAAGTCTTGAAGCTGTTCTCAACATTGGATATAACTTCCCTGGCGCTTTTACCGAACTTGCTGATTTTACCCAGCATCGTCCAGATCTCATCCTTAATCTTGTTGTAAGTGTAAGAGGTGGTAATATCCGTAAGATAATCTTTTAATGCGCCCACGTTGGGATCAATTGACATGCAATTGTCATTCAAAACAATGAGCAGGTTCGCATTGGTAACCCCGGTATGGTTCAGTGCTTCAAAGGCAATTCCGCCGGTCAGTGCTCCGTCGCCAATTACCGCGATATGGTTTCTTTTATCGTTATGCTGGTACTGAGAAGCTACTGCCATGCCCAGTGCCGCCGATATGGAAGTGGATGAATGCCCGACACCGAATGCGTCATATTCACTTTCGGACCGTTTCGGAAATCCTGAAATGCCCTTATAAGTGCGATTGGTATGAAATACATCCCGCCTTCCGGTCAATATTTTATGACCATATGCCTGATGTCCTACATCCCACACCAAAAGGTCATAAGGCGTATTGAACACGTAATGCAAAGCAACCGTCATTTCCACAACGCCAAGGCTAGCCCCGAAATGTCCGCCGTAAACGGATACCTGGTCAATGATAAACTGGCGAAGTTCAGAACAGAGCTGAACAAGCTGTTTTTGATCCAGTTTTTTTAAATCGTCAGGAGAATTTATGTCTGAAAGTAATTTACCGGGCTGTATTAACATGGGAATTTTCAGGTAAAACAACTGTTAATTCTGAACGGCATAATCCCTTCGGCAAATAGTAAAAAATCGGGTCATAAACTTTCGTAAACATATTATGCTTTCAGGATTCAGTCTATCAGGTAAATATGTAATATATTTGGGATTCAGCAAAACTAAACTTTATTTTTCAACATTTGAGCTTTGAGGTAAAATTACCGTTGTTTGAAGGGCCTTTCGACCTGTTACTGTTCTTTATCGAACGGGATGAGCTCGATATCTACGATATTCCCATTTCAAAAATAACAAACGATTTTTTGGCTTATTTGCACCAATTGGAGGTACTGAACATTGAAATCGCCAGTGAATTTATTCTTGTAGCTGCCACTTTAATGCGAATTAAGGCTAAAATGCTGCTTCCCAGACCGGCTCTGGATGAAGAGGGAAATGAAATTGATCCCAGGGAAGAATTAGTCAAGCATTTACTTGAATATAAAAAATATAAATCGGTTGTTTCCGAGCTGGCCTCCATGGAGGAAAATACGATGATGAAGGAAAAGAGGGGTAATGTTCTCAGGGAAATTAAAAAGCTTTCTGAAGTTAATGATGTTGAAGCCGAATTACAGGATATTGATCTTTATAAACTTCTTCGAACCTATGAAAAATGCCTGGACCGGTATATCCTGGATTCCAATAAACCCATCCATACCGTCATACAGTACCCCTACACGGTGGATGATCAGAAAGAATTTATTATTGATCATATGCGAGCTGCAGGCAGGATGTCATTTAACGAACTGGCTAAACTTCAACCTAATAAAATGCAGATGATATATAATTTCCTTGCCATTCTTGAAATAATTCAACAGCAAATCGCTAAAATCTATTTGGGTGAAGGTTTTAATAATTTTTGGCTTGAATTAAATGTTGAAAAAGAAACAGCCGGCCTGTAGAATTATTTGTTAATAAAGGTCTTTAACCCCAGAGCAAGCCCTGGGCCCGAATTTCCGGAGCAGAGTTCCGGCGAATTAAATCGTAATCTTTTCGTCCGCCGTAGCGGGACGCGAAGGTGGATTAAACTCAATATCAATCAATAAAAGTTTGTATGTTTTATTATGATGTATTAAGATCATCTAAAACATCAAATCCCAAAATACAAATAACAGGTTATAACTAAATCTCATTATTCAATTTTCAAAACCAGAATTCGGATAACTACCGTATTGCATCATTGATTATTGGTAATTGGAAATTATTTGATATTTTTAATTTGGATTTTGGGATTTTAGTTTGAGCTCTTTCCGGGTTCTTCTCCGTTAATTTTCATGTCTTTCAATTTCTGAAAAAAAGAATTCCGCTTCCTTCAGTGCATTTTCATCCGAATCGGATCCATGAATGGCATTGGATTGAATGGATTTGGCAAACAATTTCCGGATCGTTCCCTCAGCCGCTTTTGCCGGATCGGTAGTACCGATCAATTTCCTGAAATCTTCAATGGCATTTTCTTTCCCGAGCACCATGGCAATTATTTTCCCGGAGGACATATACTCACAGAGACTTGTATAAAACGGTCTTTCTTTATGAACGGCATAAAAATCTCCGGCCTGTTCAGGAGTAAGCCGTGTAAGTTTAATGGCCAGGATATTGAATCCTGCTTTTTCAATCATTTGTATTATCGCACCTGAATTTTTGCCGGCAACAGCTTCCGGTTTGATCATTGTAAATGTAATTTCACCTTTCATCTTTTTCTGTTTTTATGAAGCTGCAAAAATAATAGTAATAAATAAAGCATGAGTTATTTAAATTCGATTTTACTATAATTTGCCGGCCTAAAGTAGCATTTTTGATTTTACTCATTTAATTAGCACCTTTATCACTATTTTTAAACCAAGAAGAAAGAGATATAATGTTGAATATCAGGGATTTAAAATTATTTCTTCAGGCTAAAAAAAAGATTGTTATCACCACTCATCACCGCCCTGATGCCGATGCCCTGGGCTCTTCGCTGGGCCTGCATAATTATCTGACTAAAAAAGGTCATGAGGTTACCGTGATAAGTCCGACTGACTATCCTCGTTTTCTTCACTGGATGGAAGGGAACGATAAAGTAGTTATTTTTTCCGAAGAAAGCCGGCCGTTGGCGGAACGGCTTATCCAAGAAGCCGAACTGATATTTTGTCTTGATTTTAATGTATTAAACCGGATCGACGGGTTGGAAGACCTGATCAGGAACAGTAAGGCAAAAAAAGTCCTGATTGATCACCATCTGGATCCGGAACATTTTTCGGATTATGAGTACAGCAGCATTGATGCCGCTGCTACCGCAGAGCTGATTTATGAATTTATTGTAAGTATGGGCGACAGGGATATAATTGATAAAGGAATAGCGGAATGTCTTTACGCGGGCATTATGACCGACACGGGGCAATTTAAGCATAATAACGTAACACAGAATGTTCATTTTGTGACCGCCAACCTGATGGCTTTGGGTGCCGATACGGCGAAAGTCGGCAGCTTGATTTACGATAATAATTCATTCGACAGGCTACAGTTCCTGGGTTATATGTTATATAAAAAGCTTATTTTTTTATCTGAATATAATACTGCTTATATCGTTGTAAGCGCGGAAGATCAGAATCGGTTTAATGCGCAGACCGGGGACACGGAGGGATTGGTGAATTATGCCTTATCCCTGAGCAAAGTGGTATTGGCTGCTTTAATTACAGAAAATGAAGATAGTGTAAAACTATCCTTCCGTTCCAAAGGAGATTTTTCTGTTAATGATTTTGCCAGGAAACATTTCCGGGGCGGAGGCCATAAAAATGCTGCAGGAGGTATCAGTGATAAAAACCTGGAGGATACCGTAAAATCGTTTACGGAAATTATAAAGGAATACAAGAATGTTCTCAATGAAATTAATAATGAGATGGAAATTTGAGTTGTTGCTGTTGTTCCTTCTCCCGTTGGTCCAGGCATGCAGGGATGACGGATTTACGAGAACAAAAAGCGGACTGGAGTATAAAATCGTGAGACAGGGCAGCGGGCCGGGCTTTTCAAAGGGTGAGTACGTAGAATTCAACATAGAATATTATGATGAAAACGATTCATTAATCTATAGTTCGATCACCAGGGGTATGCCTGTAACTATGTTGTTTAATGATTCTATCTGGCATCATTCGGGCCAGATATATGAAGGCTTCAGCAAGCTTAAAGTAGGAGATAGCGCCGTATTTCGGGTATTATGCAAGAATTTATATATTAATTCATTTCGCATGCCTGTGCCGGGTAAACTGGATCCAAAAAGTAAAATAACGTTCAGGGTCGGGGTAACGAAAACCTTAAGTGAAGATGAATTTAAAAAATACGAACAAAGTCTTGTTGAAAAAAACGAAACGGCAAGGGAAAAAAGGGAAAATGATCAATTAATTGAAGACACCGCCATTATTGACCAATACCTTGAGAAGGAAAATATTATTCCCATGGAGACCGAATCGGGCCTACGCTATATCATCGAAAAAAAAGGAAAGGGTCCGAAACCCAGGAAAGGAGAAAAGGTTGTAATAAGTTTTACCGGCATGCTGCTCGACGGTACGGTTTTCGATTCTACCGAAAAAAACGGCAAGCCCATGGAATTCCCGGTAGGATTAAACGTCGTGATCAAAGGTTTGGACGAAGGTGTTGGCATGATGACAAAAGGAAGCAGGTACAAATTTTATATACCCTCCCCTCTGGCCTACGGTAACAGGAGAATCGGTTCGTTCATCGCGCCCAACAGCATTCTCGTCTATGATACTAAATTACTGGATATAAAAAATAACTGAATTTCCTTCTTGTGGATCTTTGTTTCGCCACCAATAATCGGAATAAACTGGAGGAAGTATCAAGACTGATCGGGTCCGAATTCCGTATCATCAGCCTTAAGGAGATTGGTTGTAGTGAAGAAATCCCGGAGATCTTCCCCACCATCAGCGAAAATTCATATGCCAAGGCGTATTATATTTTCAGAAAATTTCATCGTGATGTCTTTGCCGATGATACCGGATTGGAAGTGGAAGTTTTGGGTGGTGAACCTGGTGTACATTCGGCCCGTTATGCCGGTCCCGGTAAGGACAGTAATGATAATATCAGGTTGCTGTTGAATAAACTGGGGGATAACAGCAACCGTTCCGCCCGGTTTAAAACTGTCATTACCCTAATCTTAAATGGAAAATCCTATCAGTTCGAAGGAATTATCAACGGCAATATTACGAAGAAGAAAAAGGGGGAGAACGGGTTCGGTTATGATCCTGTATTTCTACCGGAAGGCTACGAGGTTACCTTTGCCGAAATGACCTCAGAAGAAAAAAACAGGATCAGTCACCGGGCCATCGCTATCAATAAATTAGCTTTATTTTTAAATTCCGGAAAAGTATCCTGAACAGAAAAGGCCGCTCCTGAACGGGGATCCCGTTTTTTTTAAACCCATCATCACAGTTTATCCCAACATTCCCTATTGGAATTTGTATTTTATTAATGATGACATTTAATTACCTTTGGACTTCTTATGAAAAGGCAAAACCCTTATAGTATTTTAAAAAAACATGCGCTGGCCGGATCAGTAGTACTCTTGATCCTTTTGATTTTGTTTTCCCAGGGCGCGGCGGTTTATGCGCTGAATAACCAACCGGTAGAAAAAAGCAACAAAAAAGCCGACAATGGTAAAAAAGGAGAAGAGGCTGTTATTCTGCTGAGTACGACTGCCACAGTTTCCAGTTTCCAGATCCATTTTGAACCGTTAGGTAAAATTTTAATTAACCTTCCCGTTATCGGGACAACCGTTAAAAGATTCTTCCCGCATTTTTCCGGATATTTCAATAATTATTTTCAGACTCTCTTTCAATTCATTATTGCCACCAAGGCACCGTAATACCGGGTATTTCTTCCCCGGTAACTTTTTATAAACAATTAATTTATTCTTCCATGATTAATAAAAATGTAACAATATTTCTGACGGTAATTGTCACCTTGCTTTGCATCTATTACCTGTCTTTCACCTTTGTATCAAGAAAAATACAAAAGGAAGCCACAATGGCCTCCACCAATGCCAGTGGGAATGTCAATTTTAACAAACGGCAACAATACCTTGATTCCATCTGGAATGAACCGGTATATAATCTTTTCGGCATAAAATATACCTATAAGGAAGTAAAAGATATTGAACTCGGTTTAGGACTCGACCTTCAGGGCGGGATGCATGTAACGCTTGAAGTTTCTCCTGCCGATATCATTAAAGGATTGAGCGGGAACAGCCAGAACCCCGATTTCCTTAAAGCCCTGGCGATGGCGCAGGAAAAACAGAAAACAAGCCAGGAGAAATTCACTAATTTATTTTACCAATCTTTTAAGGAAATAAACCCCAATGGACGTTTGGCACCTATTTTTGCCAATGCCGCCAACCGGGGCAGGATCGGATTCGATTCTTCCGATGAGGATATTTTAAAAGTGATTGATTCTGAGGTCAATGATGCCATTGACCGGGCCTTTCAGATCATTACGAATCGCATTGATCAATTCGGTACTTCTTCACCCAGTATTACCCGGCTTCCCGGTTCGAGTCGTCTGCAGGTTGAACTCCCGGGAGTTGAAAACCAGAAACGGGTTAGAAACCTTCTCCAGGGTGTTGCTAAACTTGAATTCTGGGAAGTTTACGATTTGAATGAAACCGGGAAGATCCTCACTTCCTTAAATAACAGGGTTATGGCCGAAAAGGCAAACCTGCTGGCAACAGAAAATAAATCCGACAGTACCCGGGCATCGTCTTCAACTAAAGATACGACAAGACTTGGCGGTGAATCTTCGGAATTAGCCGGTCAGCTTGAAGGAAATCACACCGATACCGCGGCCCAGCAACTGGCCACCCAGTTAGCGGGCGACAGTACCCGAACTGATTCTATTTCCGGGGTTAATAATTCACCGTTGATTTCTTTATTGAGAAAAAATGCCGGTTATGGCTTGTTCTACCCGGTAAAAGATACTTCCAAGATAAATCGAATTTTACAACGCCCTGAAATAAAGATGCTGATTCCGTCCTCCATGAAATTCCTCTGGTGGAATAAACCGATCACCGATGCCAGTGGGGAGGAAGTTCTTGAGCTGATAGCCGTAAAAGTAAGACGGGGCGGTGAAGCACCACTGACCGGGGAAGTGATTACCGACGCCCGCTCGGAGTATGATGAAAGAGGCCGACCTTCGGTATCGATGCAGATGTCGCCTGCCGGTGCTAAAATCTGGAGAAAACTGACAGCCGAGAACATCAATCACAGGATTGCCATTGTATTGGATAACAGGGTATATTCTGCCCCCAATGTAATCAATGAAATCCCCAATGGTAATTCATCAATAACGGGAAATTTCACGCTCGATGAAACCAAAGATCTTGCCAACGTTTTGAAAACCGGTAAGCTTCCTGCGCCTACCCGGATTGTGGAAGAAGCGGTCATCGGCCCGACCCTGGGAAAGCAAGCCCAGGCCCAGGGAATTTTCTCGATAATTGCCGGGTTATTAGTTGTGGTTATTTTCATGGTTGCCTATTATGCCAAAGGCGGCTTGGTAGCCAACCTGGCCCTGATATTCAACATATTTTTTATACTCGGTATTCTGGCTCAGATGAACGCATCGCTCACCCTTCCCGGTATAGCAGGAATTGTATTAACGATTGGTATGGCAGTCGATGCCAATGTACTTATCTATGAACGAATACGGGAAGAAATCCGAAGCGGCGCCACCATGATCAACGCGATCAATCTTGGTTTCAGCAGGGCGTATGGAACCATCATCGACTCTAACCTGACAACATTTATTACCGCCTTGCTGATGTTCATATTTGGCCAGGGTCCAATCCGTGGTTTCGCAACAACGCTTATGATCGGTATCGTCTGCTCGGTATTTACCGCTGTATTTATTTCCAAGGTGGTGATAACCTGGATAACTAAAAACGGAAAGAAGACCAATGTTTCCTTTGAATTGGGCTGGTCAAAAAATATCCTCACGAATACGAATATTGATTTTATGGGGAAAAGGAAAATTGCCTATGTGTTTTCCTCCTCATTTATTGTAATAGGATTTATACTGATCATATTACAGGGAGGTCTTAACCTGGGCGTGGATTTCAAAGGCGGGCGCTCTTATATCGTAATGTTTAATAATGCCATTCAGCCAACCTCACTTAGATCCACTTTAACCAATTCCTTTAAAGGGTCCGGGACGGAAGTGGTTTCTTACGGCTCAAGTAACCAGGTTAAGATTACCACAAGTTATCTCGTGGACGATGAATCTACAAACGCTGATTCCCTGGTGCGAAATGCAATGATCCAGGGCATAGAAAAGAAAACCGGTCTTAAATATGAAGAAGACAAGTCTAATATTGATAAAGGTAATTTTATCATTTCAGGCTCGACCAAGGTAGGAGCGACAATTGCCAATGATATTCAAAGGGAATCCTTTGAAGCTGTACTTTATTCATTTATCGGGATCTTCTTATATATCTTCTTCCGGTTCAAAAGGTGGCAATATGGTCTGGGAGCCGTAGTAGCCCTAATTCATGACAGTTCTTTTGTGATTGTATCCTTTGCCTATGCTCGGCTATTCGGTAAAATGTTTGAAGTGGACCAGGTCTTTATCGCGGCTGTGCTTACAGTAATCGGGTATTCCATTAACGATACGGTGGTGATCTTTGACCGGGTAAGGGAATATTCCCGGTTGAAACCCGGGACGCCTTTAAAGCCCCTGCTGAACGAATCTTTGAATAAAACCCTGAGCAGGACCATCATTACTTCCGGATGTACAATGCTTACAATTCTTGTTTTGTTATTCTTCGGAGGAGAGGCATTGCGTGGTTTTTCATTCGCTCTTACGGTGGGTGTTTTTATAGGTACCTACTCATCAATATATGTTGCCATACCTCTTGTTCTCGATTTATACGGGAAAAAGGTAACAAAGCATGCCTTATAATTGAATGGATACTTTGTTAATCGTCGCAGGGTATTAAAATTATTATAATTCAGGTGCCTGCAGTATCTTGTATCAGGATCTGCAGGCATTTTCATATAATATGAAATTCGATCCGTTATATTTTATCGGCCTAATGCCACCGGAAGACATAAGGCTGGAAATTACCAGGATTAAAGAATACTTCAGGGACCATTACGATTCAAAACATGCATTAAAATCCCCTCCCCACATAACGCTGATTCCGCCCTTCACTTACAGGGAATCCCAGGAAAAAAATTTAATTACTGACCTGCATAAATTTTCAGCAGAAGAAAATATATTTGAAGTTCTGCTTGAAAATTTCAATGCGTTTCCTCCCCGTGTAATTTTTGTGGAGGTACTGAAAAATGATTCCTTGTTCGGTCTCTTCAGGAAACTCATGCTTTTTGCAGAACAAAATTGGAATTTAAACGCTGTAGGAGAAAGGGAAAACCGTTTCACACCCCATATAACCGTTGCATTCAAGGATCTTAAAAAAGAGGCCTTTCGGGATGCCTGGTCGTTATTTCAGGCAAAAAAAATTAAATATCACTTTATCGCCGACGGAATAACTTTGTTCAGGCATAATGGGAAATGTTGGGAAATTCTCACAACCTCACGTTTCACGAATAAATAAATATTAATTTTAACTTAAATTCTACGCATTATATTTAACACGAGGATGAGGAGATTTCAATTGGTATTATAAAATCCATGTCAACATTTATCGAATACTTTAATCTGGGGATACGCCATATCTCCAGCATTCATTCCGTGGAACATGCTTTGTTCCTGATCGCCCTTTGCGCCATTTACCTTCTGCGTGATTGGAAAAAAGTTCTTGTACTGATCCTCTATTACGCTTTCGGTCATGTCGTTACCCTGGTTCTATCAACTTACAATATATTGCGCATTCCGGGTGAAATAACAGATTACCTGATCCCGGTCACTATTTTTCTTACTGCTGCTTCCAATGTATTCCGTAAACATTACGGAGGTAGCGCCAAATTTCAGTTCAGCTATATACCGGCTATTTTATTCGGCCTGATCCATGGTTTCGGCTTTGCCGATTATTTCTCCGGCATTGTTAAAAGCAGCCATGGTATAGGATTTTTACTGACCTCCTTTACCATCGGAATTGAAACCGGGCAACTGATCATTGTTTCCGCTTTTCTGTTTCTTTCATGGCTTTTTGTAAATAATTTCGGCATTAACAGGAGAGACTGGATCCTGGTCATTTCATCAGGGATTGCCGGCATTGCATTGACCTACATGTTTGAAGCAAGATTCTGGGTTAGTTGAAAATAAAAATCCGACCGGTTTAATTCCCTATATTCTATATTTTTACCAAAACAAGGTACTGAATATACACCAGGAGAAAAATATCCGTTTATTTGTAAGCTACCCGACTCGAATAGTGACCGGTAAATTTAATTTTTCTATTCTTATCTTTTTTCTTTTAATTCCCCTGGTTTACCGGGCCAGGGCTTCTGAAAATGATTCAACGGCTGCGAAGCATGAACGAAAAGTTAAAATTGCGGGATACCCGGCCGGCGGATATTCTCCCGAAACCTCATTCGAAATAGGAGCTCTTGGGGTATTACTTATTAATCCTTCATCCGCCGATTCATCGGTTCATTCCAGACCTTCCACGATTACGCCTTATTTTCTTTTTACACTTAAAAGCCAGTTCCTTTCAGCGATTAAGTCTGATGTTTATATCCGGAACCGCTATTACCTGAATGCAAACCTGAGGTACTTTAATTACCCGGACTTATATTTTGGTACCGGTAATGATGTAAACGGGGAAAGTGAACGATACACAGACCGATTCATAAAACTGGAAGCCAGGTTTTCAAGGATAATTTCCTACCGCAATTTTGCCGGCCTTGATCTTCACTGGGAATATGATAAGCTGACTGCTTTCAAAAGCGGGGGAATTCTGGAATCGGGTTCGGTGAATGGAACCGGGGGAGGAAAATTACTGGGATTGGGACCTTATTATAAATATGATTCCCGGAATAATGTTCTTTACCCGACCCGTGGTTGGTACCTGGAAACAGCTATAATGGCATACCCGGATAAATTCCTTAATGATTATTCTTTTATTAATTTCTTTGTTGACGCAAGGTATTATACAACGGTATTTTCAAAAAAGGATATTCTTGCTCTCCAGGCGTGGTATAATTATACCGGGGGAAACAGTATCCCTTTTTATGTTCTCCCACGCCTGGGAGGGGATTCCAGGCTCAGGGGGATCAAACATGAAAATCTTTATCGTGACCATAATGCTTACTACTTTCAACTGGAAGGAAGACGACATTTATTCTGGAGGATCGGCGGCGTCTTATTCGCCGGTGTCGGTGAAGTAAATGCATCACTTACTGATTTTCAGTTCAAAACCGTGAGATATGTTTTCGGCATCGGGGGACGATTTCAGCCTTTTAAAAATGAAAAGCTGAATCTCCGGCTTGACATCGGAAAAGGTCCGGGATCGCAATATGCAGCCTATCTTGCCGTGGGAGAAGCCTTTTAAAAAAATTATGGATTATCTTTGAACCGCCAATATTTTTTAATTTAAAATTGATTGAAATGAGAAAAAAGATTGTCGCCGGTAACTGGAAAATGAATAAAACCCTGGAAGAGGGTCTGGCCTTAACTTCCGAAATTGTCAATATGGTCAAAGATGAGGTCAGCAATGATGTTACAATAATTCTGAATCCCCCGTTTCCCTTGCTGAATGGAGTTTATAAACTGATAAAAGATACCAAACAGATCTTTTTAGGAGCCCAGAATTGCAGTCAGCATGCCTCCGGTGCCTACACCGGTGAGATTTCCGTATCAATGATAAAATCAGTCGGGGCAGAGTATGTCATTATAGGACATAGTGAGAGAAGGCAATATTTTAATGAGTCCGATGAATTGCTTTCAAAAAAAGTGGATATCGCCCTTGAAAATAACCTTAAACCGATCTTTTGCTGTGGAGAAACGCTGGAAATACGTCAAAATGGATCTTATAAGGATTTTGTCTGTGGACAAATTACCAAAAGTCTTTTTCATTTGAACGCCGACCAGCTTAGCAAGATCGTTATCGCTTATGAACCGATCTGGGCCATTGGGACCGGTGTAAATGCCACGCCCGACCAGGCACAGGAAATGCATCTTACTATACGCAACCATATGGCCGGAAAATACGGTAAAGAGTTCGCCAACGATTTAACTATTCTTTACGGTGGAAGTTGCAATCCTAAAAATGCAAAAGATCTTTTCGGTAACCCGGATGTAGATGGAGGATTAATCGGCGGTGCTTCCCTGAAATCCCGAGATTTTATCGATATTATAAATTCATTCTGACAACAGCATGTCTCTTTGAGTTTAAATAATAATTTAAATGTACTACCTGGCATCCTTTTTATTGGCTATCTTGTTTTTAATCCCCGGGAACAAAAATGAAGAGATCCCGGAATCGAAGGTCGATTATTGTAATTTATATGGTTCCGTATATATAGTCAATCAACAACAACTGGGTAATTACAAGGTTTTTATTGAAGACTCGGAAGCTTTTGCCGATATGCTGGTATATAAAACGGATAATTCCTTATATGCCGACAAAGCCGGAGTATGGTATTTTGTCAAAAACAGGGACTTTGCCGACTTCACCATTTATCTTGTTGACTCAAAGGAAAAAGCAGATTTTTCAATCTATTATACGGACTTCGAATCCATGGCCGGTTGCAGCCAGTAATGAAAGACCAATTTCTTCAGCTTGAATTTTTTTGCAACCCGGAACTTTCTGAAATCTTAATTGCAGAATTAAACCTTTTGGGCTTTGACTCATTTCTCGAAAAGGATACGGGTTTTCAATGTTCCGTTTCAGGAATGGAATATGATAAAAATTCGGTTGATCAGCTGGTACTGAAATATAATACCGGTGAGTTTCTCAATTATACGGTTTCACGAATTGCAGACCAGGATTGGAATGAGGAATGGGAAAACAATTTTAAACCCGTCATTGTCGAAAATAAAATCAGGATAAGGGCCCCTTATCATCCTTCTTCCGGGGATTTTTTGCATGAAATAATAATCCTGCCGAAAAGGGCATTCGGAACCGGGCATCATGAAACAACAAGTATGATGATTACTGCCATGATGGATCTTGATTTCAGGGGCATGAGGATACTGGATGTCGGATGCGGTACCGGAATATTATCTGTTCTTGCTCAAAAAATGGAGGCCGGCGACATTACAGGTATCGATATTGATCACTGGTCGGTTGAAAATGCTTTGATAAATATTTCACTTAATAATGCTGAGAATATTAAAATATTACAAACTTCTGTGGATGCCTTACCGGCCGGGAAGAAATTCAATATTATACTCGCCAACATTAACCGTAATGTTCTTCTGAATGATATGCGTTTTTATGCTGAAAAATTATTTGCAAAAGGGGTTTTGATTCTAAGCGGTTTTTATGATTCGGATTTAAACACGATTGAAAAAAGCGCGGGTGAATACAACTTCAGTAAAATCAGGGAATACGCGAGAAACCACTGGATTGCAATAGTATTTGAGAAAAAAACTGACTAATTTTCACAAAAATATCAAAGTAGATCCTCCAGTCGTTATTGTTTAAAGGGAGATAATTAATTAAATCCAGTCCTGCTTATATGCCCAAATTGTTTCAATGCATTTTGGCAATTTTTATGATATTCCGGGCATTCGATTCCTACGCCCGGTATAATGATACGACCGGTGTAAATAATGATTTTTCGTCAGCGATTAAGGAAATCATGGACCGCACCAAGTCGCAGGAAGCGATCGGTATTGCTTCGGAATTTTCTTCACACTGGAACGATGGTACCATATCCCCCATTGGAAAGGATCAAATGGATTCAATCGGATCGATAATGCAGGATCGTCATTTATCAGCTTATCCCTACTTTGTAAATTTCATCAAACTGGTTAATAAGATGGCTTCGGGAAAAACAAGTCCGGAAAAATTGGAAAAACTACTCCCGATGGTCAAAAACAGTTTGCTGAATGACAATGACACCCAATTTAACCAGTTACTTATACGACTTAACAATTTCTTTGATTACCATACTTTATATTATTCCAATTATTACCGCCTCTATGTTACGTCCGATGATTTTGACTTTAAGTACGCAGGTAATGCCCCGGTTTACGAATTACCCTTGGCTTCTGCCGGATCTACCGCGGAAAATCAATCTTCAGGAAATGATTCAACTACCGTTTCTAAAAAATCAAATTCTGATTGGGAAAGTTCACAAAAGAGCGGTTCCGACAATGGGTGGAATACTTCGTCGGATAATAATTCAAAGGACAACGGCTGGGGATCGACATCCAATGATAATTCCAATAGCGGTTGGGGAAGCTCAGCCAAGGACTGGAATAATAGCTCCACCGGTGATTCTTCAGCCGAACAAGACGCACTCACTTTAAGTACTTCAACCACCTCCGAGGAAGGATATACTACTAACCCGCTTCCGCCGGAAAAAGGATTAATGGTTACTTTCAGACGCACTGATATTGTATTTGTAACCCCAAAGGATTCCACCGTCATCAATGGCACTTCGGGCTCATGGGCTGTAGGTGAGAATTATTTTTTAGGAGATAGCGGGACTTTTGACTGGTCGGTAGCCGGTTACGATACGGGTGAAGTAATAACCTCTTTGAATCGTTATTCATTTAATGTAGACCAGCCCTTGATAAATGCTGAAAATGTAAAACTTAATTTTCCGAAAAGAGTGGATAAACCGGTCTCCGGAAATTTTAATTTTTTCAGTACCAGACCCGATCGTAACGGGGTAAGTCATTACCCGAACTTTGTCTCTTATTCCAGTAATCATATTATCAAATATCCTGACGATCAATCCGTTTATGTCAAAGGTGGCCTCTCCCTGGTTGGGAAAAAAATTTCGACAAGATCCCTGTATGCCGGGAATACATTGGTAGAATTAAAAGACAGTGGTCAGGTCAAAGTGAAAGCTATCGGCGACTATTTTGATATCGGGGATTCCGTGCTTACTTCCCCTAATACAAGTATTACAATTTACCAGGGTAAAGATTCCATTTATCATCCGGCCGTTAAATTTTCTTTTGATACCAAGGGGAAAAATTTACTGGTTGAGAAATGCCCGGGAGATCATTTCCTCACACCCTACCTGGCGTCTTATTATAAAATGGAAATTAATGCCAATTCCATTCGTTGGAAAATCAATTCCGATTCCCTTGATATTTTTGAATCCTCAGCCAGAAATATAGTGCCGGCCACTTTTAAATCCTATGACTACTTTAATAAAAGAAACCTTGAAAGTCTTTCAGGACCTTTTAATTTCAATCCTTTGTTCCTGGCCGTAACCTATGCAAAAAAAATGCAGGTTAAATCGTTCAACGTCGCCGACCTGGCAGCCTATTATAAGCTCAACATCGTTCCGGTCAAGGCCGGGATGATCGCCCTGGATCAGAATAATTTCGTTTACTTCGATAAAGCATCCGGAACGGTGGATATGAAAGATAAGGCTTTTGATTATACCGACGCGTTTCTTGGGAAAAGAGATTATGACGACCTGCTTATCAATTCAATCTCCGGGGCAGCAACGAATGCAACCCTTGATCTTTCGGATAATCAACTGAATATACGCGGGATTAATAGATTCTATATCAGCCAGATCCTGGATGTATATATCCTTCCGGACAGTAACGAGATTTCTGTTCTTAACAATAGGGATCTGAAATTTGACGGCAGCCTGTTTGCCGGCAACTTTGAATTTATCGGCACGAACTTTCTCTTTAAATACGATAGTTTTTATGTCGACATGAATCATATTGATTCTATCCGGTTTTATATTGACGACCCGAAGACCGGGGAGAAAAAACAGGTTGAAAATAAATTGGTATCCGCAGATTCCGCCACAGCGGAAGCTAATAGCGAAATATCAGGCGGATTAAATAAAACGTCCGGACGCTTGTTCATCAACATGCCGGACAACAAATCCGGCAAAAAAATGTATCCCGGCTATCCCAGTTTCAATGCAGGAAAGGGAGCCATAGTATATTTTAACAATCCCGATGTACTGGCGGGCGCTTACGATCAGTCAGTGTATTTCGTTATTCCACCATTTAAAATCGACAGCCTCAGTGACAGCGACCCTTCCACCATCGGCTTCGAAGGAAAATTCTATTCCGGTGGGATGCTTCCGCCATTTAACGAAACATTACATGTGATGCCGGATAATTCTCTTGGATTTGAACATGATATCTCGCCGGAAGGTTACGCCTTATACGGCGGCAGCGGCCGCATATATGATCATATAAAACTTGATAAAAAGGGTATTACGGCTAAAGGTAATATTCAGTACCTTACCTCCACCCTTACCTCCGATAATCTTACTTTTTACCTGGATTCATTAACCGGCAAGGGTACGGATTTTAAAATGAATCCGGGAACCCTGAATGATGGCAGCTTCCCGGATGCGTCTATTGCCAAATTCAAAATGAAATGGCTTCCGAAAAGCGATAGCATGTATTTGACCAATATTGATAAACCTTTCAGTTTATATAGTAATACCGCCACCCTGGCCGGGACGCTCAATGTTAATAAAAAAGGCGCTTATGGAATGGGCGATCTTCACACCCGGAATTCGTCAACTAAATCCAATGAATTCTTTTTCAACCAAACTAAGTTCAACGCACACCACGCCCAGTTTAAAATCCAGTCAAACGATCCCGGGAAACCCATTCTTAACGGCGATGATATCCGGTTGTTCTTTAACCTCGATGAAGATTATGCGGATATAGGTCCTGAGGTGGAAGGAGTGGCAGCCATCAATTTCCCGTACGCCCAATTTAAAACATCCATCCCCACGGCACGCTGGAATTTAAAGAACCGCACAGTTGAAATGAAAAAACCGGATAACGTGGACATTGGTTCTTCCTATTTCTATGCCACTCGTCCCGACCTTGATTCCCTGGCGTTCAATGCAACAAGTGCCAGCTATAATATTGATAATTATCAGCTTCTTGTTAAAGGCATACCCTATATCATTGTGGCCGATGCCAGGATCACTCCGGAAAATAACCAGGTGCTAGTACTGGAAAATGCCAAAATCGGTACCCTTAAAAACACGAATATCGTGATCGACACCGTGAATGGATATCACCACTTGTATAACGGTACCATTGATATAATTTCAAGAAATAAATTTGCCGGTTCGGCGACGTACAGGTTTGTCAATGCCGTTAAGGATACCTTTGCAATTAAAATCGACAAATTTGAACTGGTAGCCGACAAAACCAAAGACAAATCGGGTCATTTACATACCATGGCTTCTGGCTTTGTGGAAGATAAGGATAACGTGGTAATTTCACCCGGGATGGTGTATAAAGGAAAAGCCATTATGTATGCCCCTGACCCGGCATTTGCGCTAGACGGATTTGTTAAACTACAATACCGCCCCAACCCGCAAAAAGATATATGGATTAAATACGAATCAAGCGAAACATCAACTCAAAAAGTCAGGATAGATTTTAACACAGCTCGTACCGAGAATGATGAGCCATTGATTGCCGGAATTTATTTTGATAATAATAACCAGCTTTATACAACTTTTGTCAATCCCAAGAAATCCGTCTTGGATGTTGATTTCTTCACACCTGACGGGATCCTTTCCTATGATGCAGATTCTTCTGCTTATAGGATTGATGATACCGCTAAAGTGAATGGAGATTCATTTGAAGGAAAAATATTTGATCTCAACGTTAAATCCAACCATCTCCAATTTGAAGGACCGGTCAATTTCAATATAAAAAGCAAAGATCTCGATCTTCAGGCTTCGGTCATAGGCAGAGGAGATACAACGATGGACAAGATCGATATGAATGCTTTCATTACTATAAATTACAACCTTCCGGACCAGGCCATGGCCTTCATGGCAGATGATATTACCAATGCTGCTGAAGTACTCGGATTGCCGCAAGGCTATAATAAGGACCCTTCCCTGTTATACAAGGTTTCCGAGATTATCGGCGAAAAAGCAACGGAAGATTTTGAACAAAAATCATTGCAGGGCTATACTTCCCTGATATCGGTGTCACCCAAGCTTAATAAATCAATTGTGATTTCAAAAATCAGCCTGAACTATGATAAGAAGGGTAAGGCATGGTACAGTACGGGTAAGATAGGCATTTCAAATATTGGCACGAAGGATGTGAACTTGTCAACAGACGGTTTCATGGAAATTAAAAAGACCGATAATGGCGACATAGTGAATCTCTTCCTGCAGATTTCTCCTACGATATGGTACTATTTTAATTTCGAGGAAAACCGGCTTTTATTGGCCACGACCAATCAGGATTTAAATGGCCTGATCGATAAGAAATCAACTGCTTTAAAAGCTAATTTCGGAGAATATTTTTTCTTGAAGGGAGAAGTTAAAGATGCCCTTACATTTATTAATCAGTT
>CAYNCU010000016.1:0-18095 GCA_964395765.1 uncultured Roseivirgaceae bacterium
AATGGAGCAGGAATGTTTAAATATGGCGGAAGTAAGTTCATTTCCTATACACAGGAAAATGGCCTGGGGGATAACCTGATATGGTCGATTTTTGAGGATTCCAAAGAAAATTACTGGTTTGGAACCACATTAAACGGAATCAGCCGGTATGACGGAAAATCATTTAAAACCTTTCAGAATATTGGCGATCCTTTGAATACCGTAAGAAGTATAGTTGAGGATAATGGGGGGAATTTACTTGTCGGTTCACAAAACGGGATCTGGAGATTTAACGGACATAACTTTAAAAATGTAAGCCTCGATCTAGGACTTACTCAAAAAAATATTTCCGTTAATGATATTATAATTTCAGGAAATGAATACTGGATCGCAACAGCGGGTATGGGCGTTTACAGGATTTCCGGGAAATCGGTACAACAATATTGTATTAATAACGGCAGGTTGCTCAACGATAATGTGAATAATATATTGAAAGACAGAAATGGAAATTTCTGGATCGCTACCAGCGGAGGAATAACCGTTTTAAAACAAAATAAAACGATTCAATGCAATACATCCAATGGCTTAAGTAATCAAGTGGTCATGCAGTTGACAGCTGATAATGCAGGCAATATCTGGGCTGCCACTTATGGTGGCGGATTATGCCGTCTGACCCTCAAGGATAACGATTCATTATCAATAAAAACTTTTGATTCCAGGAACGGGCTTTCTTCCGATAATGTTTACTCGCTATTAACGGATCGCCAGGGAAATTTATGGGCGGGTTGCCAGAACGGTGTTGACAAAATAACGCTGGATAATTCCGGTCAGATCACCTCGTTCAGGAATTATGATAAATACGAAGGATTTACAGGGATTGAGAATAACGGTCAGGCAAACCTTGTTGATAAAAATGGAAATCTCTGGTTCGGTACCATAAAAGGGGTAATGGAGTATAATCCCCAGGTTGATGTTATCAATACCCGGCCACCGGTTACTTCTATTACCGGAGTACGCTTATTTTATAAAGCAATAAACTGGGAAAGCAAAGCTTATTCAAAATATACAAAAGGAATTTCACCCTGGAATAATTTGCCTGTTGATTTACGGCTTCCATATAACAGAAATCATATCTCCTTTGCATTCGAAGGATTAAGTTATAAAGTACCGGAAAAGGTTCGTTTTCAATGGAAACTTAACGGTGTGGATAAAGACTGGTCACCGGTAACCAATGAAACCGAAGTGATTTATTCCAATCTTAATCCGGGCGATTACACTTTTTATGTTAAAGCCAGCAATAATGACGGGGTATGGAATAAAGTTCCTGCCAGTTACAGTTTTGTAATTCTGTCTCCCTTCTGGCAAACCTGGTGGTTCAGGGCCGTACTGTTTCTCTTTATTCTTTCATTGACCATCATCGTTTTCTGGCTACGGAACCGGATGGTCCGGGAAAAACAGGAAGAACTTGAACAATTGGTTGTTTTCAAAACCAGGAAACTCGAGGATCAGAAAAATGAGATCCAGACGCAGCGCGATCAATTGGAACATTCGTATGAAAACCTTGAATTACTCAGTAAGATCGGAAGAGAAATAACCGCGAATCTTACCATGGAAGCAATTATAGAATCGGTCTATGACCGGTTGAATAATTTAATGGATGCTTCCGTATTCGGCCTCGGAATTATCGATTCGGATAAATCACAGATCATCTTTCCTGTACTGATCAACAGCGGTGTTCGTATGGATTCGGTTACAGTGTCATTAAAGGATGAAACGAATTTTGCTGCGGCATGTGTAATCTATAAACATGAGATCTTCATTAAAAACTATTTTGAAGAATATGAAGATCACAAGGGAAATTGGGTGGTGCCCGATCGTGAACGGGATTCAAGTTCTATTATTTATCTTCCGCTTTACAATGACAATAATCCCCTTGGCGTATTAACGGTTCAAAGTTATAATGAAAATGCGTATAATGAATATCAACTGAATATTATCAGGAACCTGGCAGTTTATGCCAGGATAGCCCTTGAAAACGCAAAGACTTATGAAAAGATCCAGGAACAAAAGAACAAGCTCACCAAGGCGAATTTTGATATTACCAGGCAGAAGGAGGAGATAGAAAAAAAGAATGTCGAATTACAGGAGCTCAACAATGAAAAGAATAACATAATAAGCATTGTCGCCCACGATCTGAGAAATCCGTTGACCAGCGCGCTTACTATGTCAGGCCTTATGAAAACAGACCTCGATCCTGAAAAAGAAGATCAGATGGTCTACGCCGAGGCTATAGAAAAATCTTTGAACCGAATGAATGAAATGATTGTCCGGCTGCTGGATATCCGGAAGCTTGAAGAAAGGGCGTACGACCTCCGGCCTGAAAGATTAAATCTTGAAAAAATTATCCGGGAAGTGAATAAGAGCCTGCGGGGCGAATTTGAAAGAAAGAGGATCAGGTTAAATCTTGAATCGGAAGAATTGTATGCTAACCTGGATCGCGGCTTTACAACCCAGATCTTCGAGAACCTTCTCTCAAATGCCCTGAAATTTTCACCACCCGATACCAATATTCATGTAAGGATAAAAAAAGAAAATGGTTATGCCAGGGCAGAAATAAAGGACGAAGGCCCCGGACTGACAGAGGAGGATAAGAAAAAACTGTTCGGTAAATTCCAGCGATTGAGTGCACAACCGACCGGCGGAGAACATTCCACAGGACTTGGTCTCTCAATAGTTAAAAAATATGTTGAAGCGATGAACGGTAAAGTCTGGTGCGAAAGTGAACCTGGAAAGGGTGCAAGTTTTATCGTTGAATTTAACCGGGCATAATATTTTTGACTTATTTTGAGGAAGGATTTAAAATTCTAAATCAAATGGAACCTTTTTACTTCGTTAATAGCGAGATCCTGCCTGCTTCGAAAGCAACTTTAAAAATCAATGATCTTACCCTTCTCCGTGGTTACGGAATTTTTGATTTTTTCCGTACCGCTAGCGGCAAACCCTTCCTTATGGAAGAATACCTCAACCGCTTTTCGAATTCAGCCCGGTTAATGGATTTGAAACTTCCGCTTGAAAAAGAGCAAATTGGTAAAATAGTAGTGGACTTGTTGAAGAAGAATAAATTCAAAGAATCCGGAATAAGAATGGTATTGACAGGTGGATATTCGGAAGATGGATTTACTCCCGGCAAACCGAATTTTCTGATCCTGATAGAACCGATAAATTTTCCGGATGAAAAATATTATCAAAACGGGATCAAGCTAATCACCTATGAACATCTTCGTGAATGGAGTGATGTAAAGTCCATAAATTATCTGACGCCCATTAAAATCAGGAAAGATATTGAACAAAACAAAGGCTATGATGTTTTGTACTATTTTAAAGAGAATATCCTTGAGGTTTCAAGAAGCAATTTTTTTATAATCCGGGATAAAAAACTGATCACACCCGGTCAGCATGTTCTTCATGGGATTACCAGGAAAACGGTAATGAAACTGGCCGCTGAAATCCTGACGGTTGAAGAGAGGGAACTACCGGTTTCCGAATTATCCTACGCTTCTGAAGCATTCATTACCGGAACAACCAAACGTGTAATGCCGGTAACTTTGATTGATGACAGGATTATAGGAAATGGTAAACCCGGACCCGAGACAAAAAAACTAATGGAGTTGTTCAGTGAATTTGAGAGGAATACCATTAGCTGAAGAGCTCGGATGACAGATACCGGTCTCCACGGTCGCAAATGATGCAAACGATAAGACCTTTTTCTATGCCTTGTACAAGTTCAACTGCGGCCGCTACCGCACCACCGCTACTCATTCCGGCAAATAGCCCTTCTTCTTTGGCAAGTCTTCTGGTCATTTCCGAGGCTTCTTCATCGGAAACATCGATGATCCTGTCGACTCTTTCCGGTTCAAATATCTTAGGAAGATATTCCTTCGGCCATCGCCTGATCCCCGGTATTTTGGAGCCTTCCGTAGGCTGCACACCAACAATCTGAATTCCGGGATTTTGTTCTTTCAGGTAACGAGATACTCCCATGATGGTGCCGGTTGTACCCATGGAAGAAACAAAATGGGTGATTTTACCTTCCGTATCTTTCCAGATCTCAGGACCGGTGGTACGGAAATGCGCTTTATAATTATCCGGATTCGCAAACTGGTTCAGCATGAAATAACCGCCTTCTGAAACTTTTTTATTGGCATAATCAATGGCTGCTTCCATTGATCCTTTCGCCGGCGTAAGGATAACTTTGGCGCCATAGGCTTTCATGGTGAGCACCCTTTCCATGGTGGAATTTTCAGGCATTACCAGTTCTATGGAAACACCGAACATATTGGCCACCATAGCCAGCGCTATTCCGGTATTTCCGCTGGTTGCCTCAATCAGATGCATCCCTTTCTGCAATTCACCTCTTTCGATGGCGCCCCTGATCATACCGAAGGCAGCCCGGTCCTTTACACTTCCTCCGGGATTATTGCCTTCCAGTTTTGCCATAACCCGTACATCTGGCTTTTGAATTACATGTCTTAAATCAACAAGCGGTGTGTTACCAACCAAATCTAGAATAGTTACCATTTTGATAATGCAGGTTTTCTGGTTCTAACCGATAACAGGATCATTTGTTTTAATGAAGATATTTTTCCGTTAAAAATCCGGAATTAATTCCCTATAATCACATGAACACTATGCTTTTCGGCATTCATCATTTTGTTTCAATTGATAACTATAATAATAAAAACAATTCTGAATATTAATAAAATTGATATTAATTTTAGAATTCTTAGAATAAGGAGCCGAAAATTAAAGCCTCATAAAACGAATGGATAATAAAACATTATTTCTGCTGGATGCCATGGCACTCATATACCGTGCGCACTTTGCTTTCAGCAAAAACCCCAGGATCAATTCCAGGGGTATGAGTACCGGAGCTATTCTCGGATTTACCAACACTTTACTGGACGTTATAAACAAGGAAAAGCCAACCCATATTGGAGTAGGCTTCGATACCCACGCTCCGACCTTCCGGCACGAAGCATTTGAAGATTATAAGGCCAACCGGGAAAAACAGCCGGAGGATATTCAGATTGCCATTCCTTATGTGAAAAAAATAATTGAGGCATTTAACATTCCTTCAGTGGAAAAAGACGGTTATGAAGCCGATGATGTGATCGGAACACTGGCAAAAAAAGCCTCAGAAAAAGGCTTTAAAGTTTTCATGATGACCCCGGATAAGGATTATGCTCAACTCGTACAGGATGATATTTTCCTTTACAAGCCGGCTTATATGGGAAATGCAGTGGACGTTCTGGGCGTAAAGGAAGTATTGAAAAAGTTTGAAATAAAACGGGTCGACCAGGTAATCGATATTCTTGGTCTGCAAGGTGACTCCGTGGATAATATCCCCGGTGTGCCGGGTGTCGGCGCAAAAACGGCGGTAAAGCTTATTAACGATTTTGACAATATTGAAAATATCCTTAAAAACACCGACAAACTAAGCGGTAAACTTAAGGAAAACCTGGAGAATTTCAGCGAACAGGCCATTCTTTCAAAACAACTGGCTACGATTAATATCAATTCCCCGGTTGATTTCGATGAAGATAAGTTTGTCTTTAACGGACCGGATAAAGTCGCCCTGAAATCACTTTTTGATGAGCTGGAATTCAGAACCCTTTCGAAAAGAGTTTTCGGTGATGAGAAACTTGTGGGTACCGATGTTTCTGGACAGATCTCCATGTTCGGACCGGTGCCAGAAAGTGATGAAAATCAATCGGAAGAAATAAAAGAGAAGGCGATTAAGGATATTTCAACTCAAAAACATAAATATGTTCTGATCGAGAATGAAAAAGAAATAAAAAAACTGGCAGAAGAAATTTCATCACAAAAGGAATTTTGCTTTGATACAGAAACCACGGGAATTGATCCAACATCAGCTGAATTGGTAGGAATAGCACTTTCATGGAAAAAAAATGAGGCTTATTATATAAATGTTCCGCCGGAAAAGGAAAAAACCATTAAGCTGATTTCACCATTAAAGAAGGCATTTGAAAACTCAAAACAGTTAAAGATCGGCCAGAATATAAAATATGATTACCTGGTATTAAAACGTTACGATATTAAAACCAGGGGCCCTTTCTTCGATACCATGATTGCTCATTACCTGATTGAACCTGAAACCAGGCATAATATGGATGTGCTGGCGGAGAATTACCTGAATTATACTCCCGTGTCTATCGGAGAGCTTATCGGCAAAAAGGGAAAAGATCAGAAAACCATGCGGGATGTAGATCCGCAGGAAGTTACGGAATACTCCGGCGAAGACGCCGATGTAACCCTGCAACTAAAACATGTTTTTGAACCGGTGCTTAAGCGTAAAAATCTTACAAAACTTTTTACCGAGGTGGAAGTCCCCCTGATTGTCGTTCTTGCTTCCATGGAAGAAGCAGGGGTAAAAATAGATTTGAAAACACTGAAGTCGCTTTCGGAAGAAATGGGGAAGGAAATTAAAAAACTTGAAAAGGATATTTACAAACTGGCCGGTGAAGAGTTCAACATTTCTTCACCCCGGCAATTGGGGGATATATTATTTGAAAAACTTAAACTCATCGATAATCCTAAAAAAACCAAGACCGGTCAATATGCCACAGGAGAAGATATACTGACCCGGCTATCTTCAGATCACAAAATCATCCAGAAAATTCTCGATTACCGTGAAGTTCAAAAACTGAAATCGACTTATGTGGATGCTTTACCGGAAATGATCCATAAAAATACCGGCAGGGTACATACTTCTTATAACCAGACCGTGGCCGCCACCGGAAGGTTAAGTTCAACGAATCCGAACCTTCAGAATATTCCAATCAGGACCGACAAAGGTAAGGAAGTGCGGAAAGCCTTTGTAGCCAGGGATAAGGACCACATCCTTTTATCGGCAGATTATTCGCAGGTTGAATTACGTGTGATGGCCCATTTTTCAGAGGATGAAAGCATGATTAAAGCTTTTAAAAAAGGACAGGATATTCATTCGATGACGGCCAGCCGTATCTTTAATGTGGCCCTGGAAGATGTTGATGAAAATATGCGCAGGAAGGCTAAAACAGCCAATTTCGGCATCATATACGGAATTTCCGCCTTCGGATTATCTGAAAGGCTAAGGATACCCAGGAAGGAGGCCGCTTCAATTATTGAATCTTATTTCGACCAGTTTCCTTCCATCAAGAAATATATGGATTCAGTGATCAATTCGGCCCGCGAAAAGGAATATGTAGAAACAATTTTAGGGAGAAGAAGGTATCTCCGCGATATAAACTCCAGAAACGCTACTATGCGGGGATTTGCCGAACGAAATGCCATCAATGCTCCGATCCAGGGAAGCGCGGCAGACCTTATAAAAATCGCCATGATAAATATCCATAACTTCATGGAAAAGAAAGAGCTCCGATCGAGGATGATCCTGCAGGTTCATGATGAATTGGTCTTTGATGTCTTTAAAGAAGAGTTGGATGATCTTCGTAAAGAAGTTGTGAAATTAATGCAAAACGCTATTCCCTTGATTGTGCCCCTGGAAGTGGATACGGGCACGGGTAAAAATTGGCTTGAAGCACATTGATAAAAGGATGAAATTTAAAGTGTTGTATTATAAAAATATTTTTTTACCTGCCGTATTTCTGTTTCTTATTTCCTGTGGCAAGCCGGAACATTCTCATCAGCCGGAAGTATCAGGGGAACTGATGCAATGGCATAAAATAGTATTATTGTTTAACGGTCCCGACGCCGGTGAAAATGATTCCATAAACCCCTTCCTGCGATACCGGCTAAATGTAACTTTTAGCAGAGGGAATGAGAAATTTACAGTTCCCGGATATTACGCTGCCGATGGCAACGCTGCGGAAAGCGGGGCAGATCATGGCAATAAGTGGAAAGTAATTTTTTGCCCTGACAATTATGGCATATGGAATTATTCGGTATCCTTCAGGGCAGGTATAAATATTGCGGTCAGTGATGATCCGGAGGCCGGCAGAAAGGTATTTGCCGACGGTTATAAGGGCCAGCTCACCGTATTGCCCTCTAACGCTACCGGGGATGATTTCAGAGCCAAAGGACGACTGGTATATAATGGCAGTCACTACCTGCATTTTGCTGGAAATGGAAAGGTTTTCCTTAAGGCCGGGGCCGACAGCCCGGAGAATTTCCTTGCTTATCGTGATTTTGACGGCACCTATTACGGGGGATGGAATGATTCTGTTCGCTCGGGTGAAGCAAAACCTTACCGCCAATTGCATCAGTATGAACCTCATTTGCACGACTGGAAGCCCGGAGACCCCACCTGGCGAAATGGCAAGGGAAAAGGAATAATCGGCGCTTTAAATTACCTGTCTTCAAAAGGAATGAATTCGGTTTATATGCTAACCAATAATGTGGAAGGTGACGGCAGGGATGTTTTTCCGTGGACCACTTACAATTCCGATTTCACAAGATTTGATGTAAGCAAACTTGAACAATGGGAAATTGTATTTGATTACATGGATAAACTGGGAATCATGTGTCATTTTGTAACCCAGGAAAATGAAAACCAGCTTCTTCTCGACAGCGGTAAATTGGGGCTCACCCGAAAATTATATTACCGTGAATTAATTGCCCGATTCGGTCACCATCTTGGCGTGACCTGGAATCTTGGAGAAGAAAACGGACCAACGAGTACTTCCCCGCAAGGTCAAACCAATCAGGAGCGTAGAGATATGGCCAGGTATTTTAAAACCCACGATCCTTATCGGAATTTTGTAGTGGTACATACTCATTCGGTCAGGGAAGACCGGTACAGAATACTGAACGACTTGCTTGGTTTTCCTTATATCGACGGACCCAGCCTTCAGACCATGCCCGAAGATGTCCATGAAGAAACTATTCATTGGCGTACAAGTTCAGAACAGAAAGGCAGAAAATGGGTAATATGCAGTGATGAAATAGGACCTGCCGACACAGGCGCCAAACCCGATCTGAATGATCCCATGCATAATGCGTTGCGCTCTGAAGTATTGTGGGGAAATCTAATGGGAGGTGGAGGTGGCGTGGAATGGTATTTTGGATATAATTACCCAAACAACGATCTCAATTGTGAAGACTGGAGGTCAAGGGATAAACTCTGGAACCAGACCAGGATAGCAATCAGTTTCTTTCAAAAATATTTACCTTTTTCTGTCATGATACCGGATGACAGTCTTGTATCCCCTAAAGGAGTTTATTGTCTTGCTGCGCCGGACAGTTTGTATGCAATTTATATTCCCGATCATGCGGAATGTACCTTAAAAACCGGAGATAACCGGGTCTATAAAACAGACTGGTATGACCCTCTTAACGGCGGCGAGCTTATTCCCGGTGACACTATTCAATCGGATAGCACGGGAATTTTGCGAATTGTTGGAATGGAAAATATAAATATAAACCATGATTGGACTTTGATGGTAAAAAGACTGAAGGAATGACTCGATCGGTTGCTGAAAAACTCGGAATCCGCGAAAACACCAGATTGTTTGTTCAAAATAGTCCTGGGGATTATATCGGGATGATCGGAGCCGGCCATCTGAATATAAGAATATCAGATTATCCTTCTGATGAAGAAATGGATGTAATTCATATCTTCTGTGATGATGTTCGATCACTTGAGAAAGGAATTCTTGAACATAAGAGGCATATTAAAAAAAATGGGGCCATCTGGATATCATGGCTGAAAAAATCAGCTGGAGTTAAAACGGATATTAGCGACAATAATATTAGAAATTTTCCACTGGCCAACGGCCTGGTCGACATAAAAGTATGTTCAATTAATGAAACCTGGTCAGCGTTGAAATTTGTATTCCGAAAAAAAAACAGATGAAAATTTACCTTTGATATATGTTAGCCACACTTCCGGATTTTAAGGATATTATTTTGTCCTATAACAGGATAAAACCATGGGCCCACAAGACCCCGGTACTTACCTCTGAATTTATAAATAATTTATGTGAAAGCCGGATATTTTTTAAATGTGAGAATTTCCAGAAAGTGGGGGCCTTTAAGTTTCGCGGGGCCATGAATGCTGTACTTCAGCTCACGGATGAATTGAGAAAAAACGGCGTGGCCACTCATTCTTCAGGAAATCATGCGCAAGCGTTGGCCCTTGCCGCCCGGTATCGCGATATCAAGGCTTATATAGTGATGCCGGAAAATGCACCACAAGTTAAACGAAATGCCGTGCGGGATTATGGGGCTACGATTATACCTTGTAAGCCAACCCTGGAATCGAGGGAAAAAACCTTGCTGGAAGTCACCAACGATACAGGTTCAGTCTGTATTCATCCGTATAACAATTATGATGTCATCTGTGGGCAGGCTACCTGCGCCTATGAATTGCTGGAAGAAGTGAGTGATCTGGATGCTATCATTGCTCCTGTTGGTGGCGGTGGATTGTTAAGCGGCACCTGTTTATCAGCCCACTATCTGAATGAATTCATTGAAATTTTCGGTGCTGAGCCTTCCGGAGCGCGCGATGCCTACCTATCACTCGAAAAGGGCGAAATAATACCTTCAGTGAATCCTGAAACAATTGCCGATGGCTTATTAACCTCGTTGGGTGATAAAACTTTTCCTATCCTTCATGAACATGTGCAGGGAATTATCCTCGCCGAGGATCCTGAAATCACCAATGCCATGCGTATGCTTTGGGAAAGGATGAAAATTATAGTTGAACCGTCCGGAGCGATCGGGCTAGCAGCCTTGTTACATGAAAGAGAATATTTTAAAAACCGAAAGATAGGAATAATTCTAAGCGGAGGAAATGTAGATATTTCTCATCTTCCCTTTCAATAAGCGCTCAAATCGACATTAAAATATTATTTTTTAAAGCGTGAAATTTGATTATTTTTAACTGCAGAAGATAAATTTTCAAATAAAGCAGTATACGGGCTTGAAAATTAATAAAAATTAAAAATAATTGTTGGATAAATTCAATTTGAAATGATAGATTTAGAATATCATTATAAGCCTTAGACTAGGAACTATTTATGGGGAACCCCAAGACGAAATATAAAGCAGTTATGCTGGTGGATGACAATGAGATTGACAACCTCATAAATCAGAAAATGATTGAAGCTGCCGATATCACAGAAACCATTTATACCCATACCGGTGCGAAGAGCGCTATTGAATTTTTAAGGAACCTGGAAAAGGTTGAACATCTGAGCGCTGAAATACTTCCTGCTGTAATCTTTCTTGATATAGATATGCCCCTGATGGATGGATTTCAGTTTCTTGAAGAATTCGACAAACTCATGGCCAATACCAAGGAGAAGTGTAAAATTGTAATGCTCACATCCTCCATCAACCCGAGGGATGTAGCTAAATCGAAAGGCTATATCTACGTGAAGAAATACATTAATAAGCCCTTATCGCAGGAAAATCTCGAAAACCTGAATTTATAAATCAGTTAGCGGCGAGCTGCCCGATCAGTTTATCATCCAGATTTATTAGTAAGGTAGGTGTAAACGGCACAAAGGGATAAAGTTTAATTTTTTCAGCTAACGATTTGATTTTTATGTACTTATCCTTTTGCGAGTTGCTCACACTTATCTTCAGGATCTTAGTATATAAATACAAGTGCTCACAGTTTTTCTTTCCGATCAAACGGATTTGTCGCTGGATACTATTCATCGACTGCTGGAAAAGATCAACTTCGCCGGTCAGGCAATAAATAAGTGAAAGCAGGATCTTGATTTCAAGCTGTGCATACGGATACCTTTTAAAGCTTACCTCATTAAGCAACTGATTGAGCCAATGAGCCGCTTCTTCATATTTTTTAGCATAATAACAGGCAAGGGCCCGATACGTAACATAAATTAAATGATTGGGAACATCATTAATATCGCTTTCAAAATCAGCAAATAATTCCTTATCCTCTGCATAGATCTGGTCTTCCGTTTCCATCCGTAAATGCCGGATAATTTTTGAAATCAGAAACTGGCTGGGAAAAGTATATAAACTGTAATTGGTGATTAACGTGGAAATGGATTCATTTACGGAACCATAGTATTCCTCCGCCTTACGGTAAACCTTATAATGATTATAATATTCCAGCTTTAAAAATTCAAAGACAGTCTGCAGATGGTAATATAGTGAATCAAGTTGATAGGAAAGGATTACTTTTTCAACTTTATCAATGATGTCTTCAATCGGGTCCAGCTCCATCTCAAGCTTTTCATCTTTGTTTACAAAAAGTCGGTGAAAAATATTGATCAGGCTCTGGTAAACAAATAACCGGTGCGATTCATATAAGGAACAGACATTGTTGATTTCCTTATTTAAAACGATTAATTCAAGGTCGGACCGTTCGACTACGCCCGTAAGAACGTAATTTCCATATTTTTTAAAATAATCGGCCAAAAGATCTTCAGCCTTGTCAACAGCAAGGGTATAAGCGACGTGCTTGTTATAATTCTGAGAATAATTGAAATAATCGGCAGCATGGATATGAAATTTTTTCAACAGCTTATATACAATCGCCAGTTCATTGGAAAGATCGTAATCCAACAATTCCTTTTCAAGCTTTTTCAGGGTGGCGATCGCAATAGCTTTCTTCTTGGTAAAAATAATTTCATTGATATTGGCAACCTTTTTCAGGATATCGGCCCGGGGGTTTTCCATTTGCTGCAAAAGATACTCTTCAATTTTTTGATTTAACCTTGAACGAAGAGTATAATATGCATTTGAGTTTACCTCCAATTCCTCCATAATTTTTGTATCGGAAAGATGCTTTTCTCGCATTAACTTTAAAAGCATTGCGGATTTTTCAGCATTCGTTTCCTGGAGGGACTGATAAATTGAATTAAATTCTTCCTGGGATAACTGTTTTACTATGTATTTCAGTTTTGCCATGCATTCATTAACCGAAAATATAAATGTTTAAACACGGATAAAAATTGATATGAACACTCTAAAAGTAATATTTTTCATTGAAATAATATAATTTCAATGAACCTGTGATTAAAAAGTCATAAAGAATTCGGGCAAACGGGCTTAAAATGACAAGTAAAATCAGGCGATCGTGAGCAACGATGAATCTTTACCTTCGAGCAGGCTGTCATGCATGAGAAATTTATCAGCCTGACGCGCAGCTTCCCTTCCTTCCGATATAGCCCAGACAACCAGAGATTGGCCGCGTCGCATATCGCCGGCGGCAAATACCTTTTCAAGATTGGTCTGGTAATTATTATCTTTTACATTGCCGCGTTCGTCAAGGCCAACATTTAATTGGCTTAAAACACCGTCATGTTCAGGATGCTTGAATCCGATAGCCAGCAAAGCCAGATCGCAGGGAAGTTCTCTTTCGGTTCCCGGGATTTCCTTAAATTTCAATTTTCCGCTTTTCGGGTCTGTTATCCATTCGATTTCCACAATCGACAGGCCCTTTACATTATTGTTCTCATCGCCAATGAATGATTTAGTAAGGATAGACCACTGGCGTTCACATCCCTCATCATGGGATGAGGAAGAACGCAAAATCATAGGCCATTGCGGCCATGGATTTTCGGGGCTTCGTTCTAACGGTGGTTTCGGTAATAATTCTATCTGAGTTACCGATGTTGCATGATGCCGGTTTGAAGTACCTACACAGTCCGATCCTGTATCCCCGCCACCGATAACAATAACGTGTTTGTTGGCCGCAAGAATTTCATCTTTTTTCATGAATTTATCCCCGGCAATTCTTTTATTCTGTTGCCTTAAAAAGTCCATGGCAAAATGAATACCATTCAATTCTCTTCCTTGAATTAAAAGATCCCGGGGCTCGGTAGAGCCACCGCATAAAATAACTGCATCAAAATTTTCAAGCAGGTCTTTCGCATTTACATTTTTACCGACTTCGGAATTGGTTTTAAAAACAATTCCTTCTTCTTCCATCAGTTTTAATCTTCTTTCGAGAACTTTTTTATCCAGCTTAAAATCAGGAATTCCATAGCGCAGTAATCCGCCGATACGATCATCCCGTTCAAATACTGTCACCCAATGACCTGCCTTGTTCAGTTGCGCTGCGGCGGCAAGACCGGCCGGACCCGAGCCAACTACTGCGACTTTTTTTCCTGTCCTCAATTTTGGTAACTGGGGTTTAATGATTCCCAGTTCGAAAGCTTTTTCTATAATTGCCTGTTCAATATGTTCAATGGTAACCGGTGGCTTATTAATTCCTAAAACACAAGAAGATTCGCATGGGGCAGGGCATATCCTTCCGGTAAATTCGGGGAAATTATTGGTTGAATCCAAAATACTGTAAGCCCTTTCCCAATCTTCGCGATAAACAGCATCATTGAATTCAGGAATATTATTTCCCAGTGGACAACCGCTATGACAGAACGGAATCCCGCAATCCATGCATCGAGCGGCCTGTTTCAGTGTTTTTTCTGAACTGTGTTCAATATATAATTCCTGATAATCTTTAATTCTTTCTTTTGGATCCCGGAGCTTTGGCAGCTCTCTTTGAAATTCCAGAAATCCTGTTGGTTTGCCCATGTGATTTTACTGTTTATGCTGTAACCTGTTCTTTGATTTTATTTTTTAGCAGTACTGCCTTATAATCTCTCGGCATGACTTTCTTGAAATACAAAATAGCATTTTCAAATTCTCCGAGAAGTCTTTCAGCTACTGCACTGTTGGTATATTTATGATGATTATTGATCAACGTTTTTATTCTCTTAATGTCCTCTTCTTCCAAAGGATCAAAATCTACCATTTCCATGTTACAATTTAGAGGAAGTTTATTTTCGGGATCATAAACGTAGGCCACGCCTCCACTCATTCCCGCTGCAAAATTCCTTCCCGTTGGTCCAAGTACAACCGTGTAGCCTCCGGTCATATATTCGCATCCATGATCTCCTACGCCTTCAACTACGGCCGTTACCCCGGAATTCCTGACACAGAATCGTTCACCGGCCAGCCCGTTTATATAAGCCTCCCCTGAGGTAGCTCCGTAAAAAGCAACATTTCCAATTATGATATTCTCGGCAGGGTTGAATTTTGCAAGCCGGTCAGGATAAACGATTACTTGGGCACCGGAAAGGCCTTTACAGAAATAATCATTGGCTTCGCCTTCCAGTTCAAAGCGGATCCCTTTAGTGCTGAAAGCAGCAAAGCTTTGTCCGGCGGAGCCTCTGAACCTGAAATGAATGGTTCCATCGGGCAATCCTTTGGAGCCAAACTTATTGGAAATTTCATAAGAAAGCATGGCACCCACGGCCCGGTCGGTATTTACAATTGAAAATTCCTTGTATACCGGTTCAAATTTTTCAAGCGCAGGGGTAGCGGTTTCAATTAATTTCCAGTCGAGAATATCATGAATAAGGTGTTCCTGTTCCCGTTGTTTGTAAAGACCGGCATGTGGCATTGATTTTTCCTTATAAATAACCGGTGATAGATCGAGTGTCTGAAGCTTCCAGAAATCAAGGTCTTCGCGAACTGTCAGAACGTCAGCCTGGCCCACCATTTCATTTACAGTCCGGAATCCCAGAAACGCCATAATCTCGCGAAGTTCTTCGGCAATAAAATTCAGGTAATTGATCAAATATTGAGGATCCCCGTTAAATAATTTCCTTAATTCCGGATTCTGTGTGGCTACCCCTACCGGGCAGGTATTCATATGGCACTTTCTCATAAGAATACATCCCTGTGTGACCAGGGCGGCTGTAGAAATTCCCCATTCTTCGGCACCCAGCAGTGTGGCAACGGCAACATCCCTGCCTGTCCTGATCTGCCCATCCGTTTGAAGAACAATTCGACTTCTCAGGTCGTTTTTAACAAGGGTTTGATGTGCTTCTGCCAATCCCAGTTCCCAGGGAAGCCCTGCATGACGTATAGAGCTCATGGGAGAAGCCCCGGTGCCCCCATCGTATCCGGCAATAAGAATTACATCAGCCTTTCCCTTGGCGACTCCGGCGGCAATTGTTCCTACGCCCGTTTCCGAAACCAGCTTAACACTGATACGGGCATTCCGGTTCGCATTTTTAAGATCGAAAATCAATTGAGCCAGGTCTTCAATGGAATAGATATCGTGGTGCGGAGGAGGCGATATAAGGCCAACACCAGGGGTGGAATGCCTTACCCTTCCTATCCAATCATCCACCTTGTGCCCGGGTAACTGTCCACCTTCTCCCGGTTTAGCACCCTGGGCAATTTTAATCTGCAATTCCTCGGCATTTGCCAGGTAGTTGCTGGTAACCCCGAAACGCCCGGAAGCTACCTGTTTTATGGCCGATCTTTCCCAGTCGCCATTGGGTTTTCTTTCAAACCGGATTTCATCCTCTCCACCTTCACCGGTATTGCTTTTAGCCCCAATCCTATTCATGGCTATGGCCAGAGTAGAATGCGCTTCATGAGAAATGGAGCCGAATGACATGGCGCCCGTGGCAAACCGTTTCAGTATATCTTCCCTGGGCTCCACCTCCTCAATCGGTATCGGTTTCCTTTCCTTGAATTTTAAAAGGCTTCTGAGTGTAATATTTAATTCCGATTGTTCATTGATCTTATCGGCAAATTTTTTGTATACGTTATAATCATTATTTTGTGATGCATGTTGAAGAAGCTCAATGGTTTCCGGGTTAAATAAATGAGCTTCCCCACGTCGCTTCCACTGATAAATCCCTCCTTCACCAAGCGGCTTAACCTCCACACCCTTTCCGGGATAAGCCAGTTTATGTTTTACCAGAGCTTCCCGGGCTAGGTCGTCAAAATCAAGTCCTTCAATCCTGGAAACAGTTCCTGTAAAGCACCAGTTCATCACATGTGAACTCAAACCGACCGCTTCGAATATTTGTGCACCATGGTAGGACTGGAAGGTTGAGATGCCCATTTTGGAAAAAATCTTTAACAAGCCATTGTTAATGGCTTTTATATAATGGTCGAAAGCCTCTTCTCTTGAAATTTCCCTGCTAACCAGTTTGCTTTTGCGCACTTCATCGATGGTTTCAAAGGCCATATACGGATTTATTGCCCCGGCGCCGAAACCGATTAAAGTTGCGAAATGATGGGTTTCCCATACATCACCGGCTTCAACGAGTAAACCAGCCCTGACGCGTCGTCCGTTTTTAACAAGATGCTGATGGATGGCCCCAACGGCAAGAAGCGAAGGAATCGGTGCGCGGTCCTCATTGATTTCACGGTCAGAAAGTAAAAGAATGTTTGCCCCGTCATGGATAATTGCACGATCGGCATCATCACAAATTTTCCGTAAAGCCTTTTCCAGGGTTCCGTTTTCATTGGACGCCTCGAAGGTAATATCAATTGTAGTTACCCTGAAGTTGGTATGTTTTATACTTCTTATCTTTTCGAGTTCAGCGTTGGAAACAACAGGCTGCGGAAGATATAATTGTTTTACATGCAATGGCGTCTCAGAGAAAATATTCCACGTTCGTCCAAGACTTGTAAACAACGACATTACTATCTTTTCACGGATGGAATCGATCGGTGGATTACTCACCTGGGCAAATAATTGTTTGAAATAAGTTGAAACATGCTGACTGTGCTTAGACAAAACGGCAAGAGGAGTATCCATTCCCATAGAACCAATCGGTTCCTTACCGGTTTCGATCATCGGCGTCAGTATTGCACGAAGATCTTCATTACTGTAGCCGAATGCCTGCTGACGTCTTTGTAGTGTCTCAGATTCAAATTTATATTTTGGATTACTTTCTTCGGGTATATCCTCAATAGAGATCTCATTGTATTTGATCCATTCACCGTAAGGCTTGCGATCGATCAACTTCTGTTTCACTTCTTCGTCACTCACGATCCTTCCCTTTTCGAGGTCGGCAATGAACATTCTACCGGGCTGTAGCCTGCCTTTTAAAACAACCTTAGACTGATCCACAGGCAGAGCACCGGCTTCTGAAGACATGATTACCGTACCATCTTCGAGAAGACAGTATCTTGAAGGTCTTAGCCCGTTTCGGTCAAGCGTTGCGCCGACTATTTTTCCATCGGTGAAACAGATGGAGGCCGGGCCATCCCAGGGCTCCATCATTGAAGCATGATACTGATAAAATTCCTTTCGTCTGGCATCCATTTCATTATGTCCCTGCCAGGCTTCCGGTATCAGAAGC
>CAYNCU010000016.1:18105-31183 GCA_964395765.1 uncultured Roseivirgaceae bacterium
CAGAAGCATCATTACATGCGGCAATGACCGGCCCCCCATCACAAGTAGTTCAATTACCGAATCGAGGTTTGCCGAGTCCGAATGAGTAAAATCACAGACCGGCAGGATCATTTGAATTTCCTCACGGGTAAAAAGAGTGGATTCAAGCAATGTTTGGTTGGATAAC
Organism: uncultured Roseivirgaceae bacterium; assembly: GCA_964395765.1. Lineage (GTDB taxonomy): Bacteria > Bacteroidota > Bacteroidia > Cytophagales > Cyclobacteriaceae > DATDPY01. The sequence continues at coordinate 18,272 of CAYNCU010000016.1, forward strand.
ATCCAGTTTACATTTCCCTTGATGGTATTGATTTCACCGTTATGGGCAATAAATCTGAACGGTTGCGCCAGTTTCCAGTTGGGAAAGGTGTTGGTTGAAAACCTTGAATGAATCAGCGCGAAGGCGGATTTTACCTTAGGGTCATAAAGGTCAGGAAAATAAGACTGAAGCTGGTAGGTGATCAGCTGTCCTTTATAAGCAATTGTTTTACAGGATAGTGTGGGAATATAGAAATACCCTCCATTTTCCTTTACGGATTGACTGACCGTATGAGTGGTATATCTTCGGAGTATATACAGTTTTCTTTCAAAAACTTCCGGATCGTCCGCGAACTTTGGATGGGTAACAAATACCTGTTCCATATATGGTTCCTGGGACAATGCGGTTTTACCGACTCCCAATGGATTCACAGGTACCTTCCGGTAACCCAGCAATTCGAATCCCAGTTTCCGGATATTAAGATTTAATATAGTCTTGCATTCTTCCTGGGCAACCGGATTCTTTGGAAAGAAAACCATTCCAACACCGTACCGTCCTTTTTCGGGAAGAGTCATTCCCAGCTTGTTACATTCCTTAACAAAAAATTCATGGGGGATTTGTAGTAATATTCCGGCGCCATCACCGGTTTCGGGTTCGCATCCACAACCGCCACGATGTTCCATATTATGAAGCATGGTTAAAGCGTCGGATACCAGTTTATGGGTTCTTTTAAACTTGAGATTGGCGATAAAACCGATACCACAGGAATCGTGTTCCATCTCAGGAATGTAGAGGCTTTTATTCTGTTCTTTCTGCATTTTTATTACAAAATTTTTAAAATACCCGGGAGAAATCAGACCTTGAAAAATAAAATGATAATTTTATAGGTAAACTATTATTCAGAATATAATTTTGAATAATGGTGGATTATCATAATTTAATATAAATAACAGTTCAGATCACTGCAAAATTCCTTTTTTTCATTATGAATGTCAATAAATTCACCCGAAATACGACATACCGTGAATGGTAATATACAAAGAAAATTTCCGGGATGAAATGGATCTGAAGATGACTAATCGATCTCTAAATATCATTCAATATTCAAAAGACAATCCTTTAAATTCAGGATCATAGAATCTATTTCCGTTATCCCGATTATTAACGGAGGAAGAAAGCGTAAGGTTTTTTCTGCCGTACAATTAATCAAGAAACCTTTCTCCAGCATTTTTTCAACCACCGGTCTTCCGGGGTATTCCAGTTCCACGCCGATCATCAACCCGCGCCCCCTGATCTCTTTTACCCCGGGAATACCCTTGAGATGTTTATTCAGCTGGTCGATGAAATATTCACCGGTTTCCCTGACCTTATCGAGGAAACCGTTCGACATAATAATATTGAGGGAAGCCAGGGCGGCCGAACATGCAAGCGGATTTCCGCCAAAGGTGGAGCCATGATCACCGTAGGTTAGCAATTCAGCCACTTTTGATTTTGCAATCACCGCACCCAGCGGGATACCTCCCCCCAGGGATTTAGCAATCGTAATTATATCGGGGTGGATATTGTAATGTTGATGTCCAAACAGTTTCCCGGTTCTCCCTAGCCCTGTTTGTATTTCATCGCATATTAATAAGACATTATTTTTACGACAGCTTTTTTCGAGGTCTTCAAGAAAGTTGCTTTCAGCCGGGATCACCCCTCCTTCACCCTGCACTGGTTCTACAAAAACGGCAATGGTGTCCTCATGGATATGATTTTTGAGTTCCCCCGGATCATTATAGGGTAATTTTAAAAATCCTTCCGGCAATGGGCCGAAGCCTTTCTGGTATTTTTCTCCACCCATGGTGATGCTGGCAATGGAGCGGCCGTGAAAGCACTTTGTAAAAGAAATTATTTTCCCTTTCTTATTATGTTTATGGCCGAATCTTCTTGCCAGCTTAATGGCAGCCTCGTTGGCTTCAAGGCCGGAATTACAGAAAAAGATCTTATCGTAACCGCTGATCCTGCAAAGCATTTCAGCCAGCCGGGTTTGTGGTTCGCTGTAATATCCGTTGGAAATATGAATTAATTTTTCGGCCTGGCGTTGAATAGCTTCGATGACATCCTTATTGCCATACCCCAATGCATTCACGGAAATGCCGGCTACAAAATCCGTATATTTTTTCCCTTCGGCATCTTCCAGTTGCGTACCTTTTCCACTGACAATGACCACAGGAAATCGCCGGTAAACATTAAAATGATATTGTTCAGACAGGGTCCGGATATCTTCCATAGCATCTCGGATCACATTATCCAATCCGATAGGATAGCCAGTCGGCGATAACGTTCAAACCTTCTTTCAGGTAGGTATCATGAACTTCCGTGTCCTTCACAGGTTGTTTGGGGATATCCCCTTCGGATAAGGTACCGGAAAGCTTCATTCTGGCATCTTCGAGTTTTGATTCTTCCTGTTGTTCAGCCTTTCGCTGGTCATAATTCAACGAAATATCTTTCTTATCGCTCAGCGCTTTCAAATCATCAATTTCCTCTGAAAGGTTGACCAGGTCGGAATCATTTTTCATCCTGAAATCATGTTTATTGATCAGGTCGACCAAAAGGTTACTATCAAGGTAATTCGTTGGCTGAAACCGGGTTGATTTAATCTGGTCCCATGGCAGGGCACTGGGCTCAGATTCCTCTCCATATTGTGTGGCGCTGAATGCCGAAGGTAGTTTAATATCGGGGTTTATGCCTTTCAACTGGGTACTGCTGCCGGTAACCCTGTAAAATTTTGCCAGTGTCATTTTAAGTTCACCGGGTTTATTTGATGTACTATCGTCAATAACCCTGGAAAGGTCGATTAAATTCTGTACTGTTCCTTTACCGTAACTTTGCTCGCCAATGATTATGCCCCGTTTGTAATCCTGAATGGCGCCGGTAAAAATTTCTGATGCTGAGGCCGAAAACCGGTTGATCAATACACCCAGGGGTCCATCATAATAAAGATCCTTATCTTCATCTTTTTGTACTTCGATCCGTCCGCTTGCATCCTTTATCTGTACCACAGGACCATCCGGAATGAACAAGCCTGTAAGGTTGATCGCTTCGGTAAGGGACCCCCCGCCATTATTGCGAAGATCCATGATTATTCCGTCCACGTTTTCCTGTTTAAGTTCAACGAGTAATTTTTTAACGTCGCGGGTGGTGCTCTTATAATTAGGATCCCCTTGTTGAGCGCCTTCAAAGTCCAGGTAGAATGACGGTACGGTAATGACTCCTATTTTATAAACCTTATTATTCCGGGTAATAGTAAATACCTCTTTTTTCGGGGCTTGTTCTTCAATTTTAACCTTATCCCGCACGAGTGTAATTTCAACGGGGGTGGCACTTGGAGGAGCATCGGCTTTTAAGATCTGTAATCGTACGGTTGTGCCCTTAGGTCCACGGATCAATTGAACCACATCATCGATCCGCCAGCCGATCACATCCACCCATGGTCCGTCTTTTCCCTGGGCCACGCTGACTATCCTGTCATTGGCAAAAAGCAGCTTGCTCTTAAAAGCAGGGCCTCCGGGAATAATTTCTATCACTTTTGTATATTCATTGTCGGTCTGAAGCCTTGCGCCGATCCCTTCCAGGCTTTGGCTCATATCGATCATGAAATTGTCAGATGTTATGGGCAGGAAATAATTCGTATGGGGGTCAAATGACTCCGTAAACACATTCATATACATCTGGAAAACATCATCGCTTTTGATCTGATTGTTGGAAGAAGCAAGTTTTTCATAACGATCCTTCAATATTTTTCGGATATCGTCATCGGCTTTCCCGGTCAGCTTTAGACTTAAATACTGACTTTTGATAGTTTTTCTCCACAGGTCGTTCAATTCATCCTGGTTGGCAGCCCAGGGTGCTTTATCGCGATCAATGTCCAGGCTTTCATTTCTATTGAAATCGAATGTCTTGCCAATCAATTGAAGTGCATAAGCATTCCTGCTTTGAAACCTTTCCTGGTAAAGATTGTATATGTCAAAGGCCGGTTGCAGGTTACCCGAAATAAAATCATCATCAAGGGAATAACGGTATTTTTCGAGCGACTTTACATCACTGCTGGTAAAGTAAAGTTTATTATTGTCCAGTGCATTGAGATAATCGTCAAAAATAACCGATGAAAGCGAATCATTAATATTTACCCTGCGGTAATGATATTTTTCCAAAATACCGGTAACTGTCATACATACCCTTGACTGTAATTCCGTAGGTTCAAGCTTATCCTGAGAACGGAAATAAGAATCCTGTGAATCATGTTCCCTGCCGATGGTAAAGGACATGAAGAAGATGGATAACACAAGAAACTTTTTACTCATTGGGGAAGGTTTAATTGTATCGGACAATTTTAGCAAATTATTTGCAAAGTCCGAATATAAAACGAATTTAATATTGCCAAAACATATAACTATAAAAGAAACGACATTTGTTAATAAAGGTTATGGATTTTAGAATGTTTAACAAGGAATTGGGGAATGCCGATCTGGTTTTAATAGACCAGATACTTAAAGGAAGATTCGGAACTTCCGGAAAAATTCTTGATGCAGGTTGTGGTGAAGGCAGGAACCTGAATTATTTTTTTCAAAATGATTTCGATATATATGGAATTGATAAAAACAATTCGGCTTTGAAAATGCTGGTTTTCCAGGGTAAGAGGTTATCCGGAAATTTCAAACCGGAAAATTTTTTTCAAGGGGATTTGGCTGAACTTCCTTTCGAGAATTACCTGTTTGACTATATTCTTTGCATTTCAGTTCTTCACTTTGCTGAGACGGAGTCCGAATTTTATAAGATGACGGACCACCTGGTAAGAGTATTGAAAACCAGCGGCATCCTATTAATGGGAATGAATTCAGTATTCGGAACCGGGGCTAATCTGATTGAAACGGGGCCCCATCGTTACCGTTTTCCCGATCATAGTGAAAGATTTTTACTTGACCATGAAATTTACAAAGCCATTATCCAAAACGAAAAGCTGGAACTGCTGGAGCCGTTAAAAACTATAACCGTGCATGAAAAGGAAAGCAATTCTTACCTTGTATTAAAAAAAACTATCTGAATACTGAAGTTTTTTTAGGGCATCAAGTATCATCAATGTCAATTCGAATTTGGGGTTAAGGATACGCGGGTCTTTTTCGACGGAACAAATGGAAGGGTGGTGGCCGCATTGGAATACTTCAAGCCGGTATTTTCCTTTGGATTCCCATAAAATGTCTCCTTTGCCTTCAGGCATGAAGGAGGGGACCAATTCTAATTTAACTAGAGAATCCTTTTGCCAGACCCTAACGTATATTTCAATGCTATCCATCGTAAAAAATGCCTGAAATACCTTTTTAGTAAAAATTTAAAAATAGATTTACTTCAAACAAGTTAAATAAAAATCTCTGATATTCAATAGCATAGTGAAATTAATTTTTCTATAACATGGCAGATAAAATAAAAATCCCTGCAATCAAGAATATTGCCTTGGTGGCGCACGATCATATGAAAAAAGACCTGCTTACCTGGACGTTAATCCATCGGGATCAGATTGCAAAACATTCATTATATGCTACCGGCACAACAGGGAAATACCTTTCTGAAAATCTTGATTTAAAGGTAAACAGTTTAAAAAGCGGGCCACTGGGCGGGGATCAGCAAATCGGGGCATTGATTGCTGACGGAAAAATTGATATGTTAATATTTTTCTGGGACCCGCTGGAACCTCAACCCCACGATCCTGATGTAAAAGCCCTGTTGCGTCTTGCGGTGGTATGGAATATCCCCGTTGCCTGTAACCTTGCAACCGCCGATTTTATTTTTAATTCTTCATTGATGGAAAACGACTATGAAAAGTCGGTGACCGATTATGCCACTTACCTGAAAAGACCCATTTAAAATATTTGTTATGTCCTTCGGATCCCAGTCAGGTTTTATCCTTACTGATAAATTTATTTTTATATTCCAGGCTGGATTCACCGAGCATTGTTAATAGGGTTGCCGGATCATCGGAGGATAATAGAATTTTACGATTCGACGGTTTTAAAAATGAGGCATCAACCATGTGGTCGAGTTGCCGGAGAAACAGGTCATAGTATCCGTTTATATTTAGCAGGCCGATTGGTTTTTCAACCAATTTCAGCTGGATCCAGGTCATTATTTCCGCCATTTCTTCCAGGGTTCCGAAACCGCCCGGAAGGGCAAGAAATGCATCCGCCATTTCTGCCATTTTTTCTTTTCGCTCATGCATGGATTTTACAATGATAAGCTCCGTTACACCGTCATGTCCTACTTCGAGATCATAGAGGAATTTAGGAATAATCCCTGTAACGCGACCTTTCATGGAAAGCACCTGGTCGGCAAGTATTCCCATGAGGCCAATGCTTCCACCGCCGTAAATCAACGTGAGGTTCAGGTTTACGATCTGCCGCGCCAATTCTATTGTTTTCAATTCATATTGAGAGTCATTGCCTTTACTGGAACCGCAGAAAACACAAATACTTTGCATAATAAACCTGGCTAAATTGCTTGTATATTCAATTATACTAAACTTAGGGCTGGAATAGGTTTACGGGACTGGCATTATTTTTCAGTTCCGGATAATTTATTTTAAACTTGAAGCATGGTATGGTATAAAATTATCATCGTTGTTTTTACTGGATTTGTTTCAGGCTTTCTCAATACCATGGCAGGAGGAGGTTCACTTATTGCACTCCCGATCCTTATTTTTATAGGACTACCCCCGGCCGTTGCGAACGGGACTAACCGAATCGCCATTCTTGCGCAGAATATTACCGGCGTTGCCGGGTTTAAGAGTAAAGGGATATTTATTTTCCCATACAACCTTTGGCTGGCTATTTCAGCTTTTGCAGGCGCTATACTGGGGGCTTACATTGCTGTTGATATTTCAGGAGCCCTGTTTAATAAGATCCTCGCTTGGGTTTTGATCATTGCAGTAATTTATCCCGTTGTTTCCAGGTCGTTAAATAAGAAAGACCATAATGAAAAGCTGTCTGCCAGGTTCCGTTTTATCGGCGTAATTTTCTTCTTTTTTATCGGAATTTACGGCGGGTTTATCCAGGCAGGGGTCGGTTTTATCATTATTTCAGCCCTCACGATGATAAATAATCTTTCCCTTGTAAAATCAAATAGTATAAAAGTCTTTGTAATTTGTATTTATAATATTTCCGCCCTGGTAATTTTCATAACGGAAGGAAAAATTGCGTGGATCCCGGGCCTTGTTATGGCCGTGGGGAATTCAACCGGGGCCTGGATCGCCAGCAGGCTATCGGTAAAAAAAGGCGACAAGTGGGTTGAAATATTCCTCATTATTGCGGTTATCATTATGGCGGTGAAACTGTGGTTTTTTTAAAATAAGTATTTATTATTTCAATGGAAACCTGATTAAGCCTATATTCAATAAATTTTTTATATTTTAAATAATTAAACCTATGGCAATCGACCCCAAGATAATCGCAACCCCCGGGAAAAAAATTTCCCTCAAAAAATATCCGACCGGTTATACGGGAAAATTCAAGTCAAAAAAAGAGGCGGAGAAAAAACTGGTAAAGGATATCAAGTTAATGCAAAAATTGCAGGATATGATGTATGCGCACAATCGTTATTCCCTGCTGATCATTTTTCAGGCTATGGATGCTGCCGGAAAAGACGGTACCATTAAACATGTAATGTCGGGAGTAAATCCGCAGGGATGCCAGATCTTCAATTTTAAAAAACCTTCCGATGAAGAACTTGACCACGATTATTTATGGAGGATTTATAAATGCCTTCCCGAAAGGGGACGAATCGGAATTTTTAACCGAAGTTATTATGAAGAAGTGCTCATCGCCAAGGTTCATCCTGAAATGCTTTTAAAGCAACAGCTTCCGGGAATGGATTCCATGAAAAAGATCAACAAGGCATTCTGGAATAAACGTTATGATCAGCTTAATAACCTGGAAAAACATTTGAAAGATAACGGTACTATAATCCTGAAGTTTTTCCTGCATGTTTCGAACGAGGAACAAAAAAGAAGGTTTTTAAGCCGTATCGACGACCCTGATAAAAACTGGAAATTTACCATAAACGACATTACAGAAAGGAAATTCTGGAACGATTACCAAAAAGCCTTTGAAGAATGTATTAACCATACTTCCACAAAAACTGCACCATGGTATATCATTCCGGCGGATAATAAATGGTTCATGAGGACGATGGTGGGAGATATTATTGTGAAAACCCTGAAGTCTTTACCCATCCGCTATCCTAAAGTCGGCCAGGCGAAACTGGATGAACTTAAAAAAGCAAAGTCATTATTGTTAAATGAAAAGAAAAGTTAAATAAACAACATGAATATAAAGGGAAAGGTTTTGGAAATATTTCCTGTACAACAGGTGAAAGACAGTTTTCGTAAAAGAGAATTCGTCGTCGAATACCATGAGAACGGGCAGTATTCGGAATACCTGAAATTTGAACTCGTACAGGATCGTTGTGATCTGCTAAATGATTATAAAATCGGAGAAGATGTGGAAGTCCAGTTTAACCTGAAAGGAAGAGTTTGGACCAATCCCCAGGGAGAAAAAGTTTATTTCAATTCCTTGCAGGCATGGCGGATTGATAAGGTAAAATCCGATTCCGTATCCGGGAACGGAAATGAAAATGGAAATGGAAATGGAAATTCAGGAAACCCTCCGGCAGATTTTAATAATATTGACATATCCTCACCGGACACAACAGACGACCTTCCTTTTTAAATTTGAGTTTGGTAATGAAAATAGATTTTATTATCAAAAGAAGAATTTTATTCTTAATTATCATATTACATTTAACAACTCGCAGACGGCAGGTTGGTCAGGAGCAACCCGGCAAATTAGAACATTGTTGTGATTATCTCATCTACTAAACATAGTTGATATAATTTTCCCATTTTTCGAGGAGCGATTTGAATTCAGGGGGAAGTGAAGATTCGAATTGCATTTTTTTTCCCGTAGCCGGATGAATAAATCCAATCGTAGCCGCATGTAATGCCTGGCGGGGCAGGATTTTAAAACAATTTTCTACAAAAGATTTATATTTAGAAAAAACGGTGCCCTTGATGATTTTATCGCCGCCATAAGTGGAATCATTAAATAAGGGGTGTCCAAGGTATTTCATATGAGCCCTGATCTGGTGTGTTCTCCCTGTTTCCAAACGGCATTCAAGCAATGACACATACCTTAAATCCTTGATTATTTTATAGTGGGTAACAGCCCCTTTGCCCTGATCATTTTCGGGAAATGCCGTGACCACCCTTCTGTCTTTGGGGCTTCTGCCGAGGTTAACGGATATGGTTCCCTGTGCCTGTTCGGGAACACCCCACACAAGAGCAAGGTACATCCGTTCAACCGTGTGATAATAAAATTGCCGGGCCAGTTGGTTCAGTGCATTTTCATTTTTGGCAACGACCAGCAAGCCGGAAGTATCCTTATCAATCCGGTGAACCAGGCCGGGTCTGAATTCATCAGGCTTTGAGGTAGGTAAATTCCGGAAATGGTAAATTAAACCGTTAACAAGTGTGCCCGTCCAGTTCTGATAAGCAGGGTGCACGACCATCCCCGCGGGTTTATTGATAACCATTAAATCTTCATCCTCGTAAACAATGTCCAGTGGAATGTTTTCAGCCTTAATATCGGTATCCCGTGGAGGCTGTGGCAATGAAATGATAATAAGATCCGCGGGTCTTATTTTGTAATTTGATTTAGTAATATTCCCATTTACTTTGACAAATCCTTCCTGTATGGCAAACTGGATTTTATTCCGTGTAACGTGCTGTAGGTGTTCTGAAAGATATTTATCGATCCTTACAGGACGTTGCCCCGGGTCGACTTCAATCCGGTGCCGTTCGAAAAGCTCATCGGAATCCTCCTCAGGAAGGAAGTTCGGTTCTTCCATCATTTAATCATCATTAGAAATACTATAAGCCATTATACGGTTGTCGTTGAAAGTCGGGACCAGCAATATTTTCGTATCGATCATATAATTAATATCCGCCGAATTTATTTTTTTATCGCGGGTATCGAGAATTTCTGATTTATTACCGTCGCTGTCAATGAAAAATATCTCGCCTTCCCAATTGGAAACGAAAAAATTGCCTATTCCATCCGGTGCGACACCGTCCGCCGCCCCAACTCCGGTTGCAATAACGGAGATGGTTTTATCATCAATATTGATAGACTGGAATTCCTTGCTCCCTGAACTGGCATGCCATAAAATATCACCGTCGAAATATAATCCGTTAGGACTGTTAAGGGAATCACTTTCAAGCCAAACTGAGCTGTTACCGTCTTTAAGATAATAAATCCGGTTGGTTTGCGAATCTGAAATGTAAATGCCACCTTCATTATCAATCGTGAGATCATTAAGGAATTTTGACCCCTGGATGGGATAAAAAGCGGAAATAGAATCATGGTCAAGATCTATTTCCACAACCCTGTTAATATCCGCTACATATAATTTATTTTTATATACATCCATTCCTTTGGGAGCATTCAGCCCGTTGATCCAATGCAATCCAAGAATTTTACCCTCCGGATTTAGCTTTGACATGAACCCGTTGCCATCTATGTCGGCAGGCCCACCATTAATATTTGATACATACAATGCTTTCCTGGCTTTATCGAAAAATACGGATTCAGGAGATTTAAAAACCGAGTCTGTAGCCCATGCCTGTTTCGTTGTAATTTGGTAATTTATTTTTTCCGATGCCTGTTTTTTGGAATGACATGAAATTAACATCAAGAAAATTGCCGGATAAATTAATAATCTTTTCATAAGCTAAACCTTTAATCTTTTATAATGACATAAAAGTTTATAACAATTAGATTGAAGTAAAATTACGCTGATTCCGATATTTTACATGTATTGGACATTTCAGGGTGAATTGGTCAGGAATAAATACTTTAGTAAAATAGTTAATTCCGGGTAATAAACTTTAGCCCGCCTTCACGTTCCACTTCGACAGACGAGAAGGCTGTGGTATAATTCCCCGGAGCGCTGCTCCGGAAATTCGGGTCCGGGGCTTGCCTTGGGGTTAAATACCTTTTATTTCAATTTTATTTTTAACGAGGATTAAATTGAATTAAGCTTTATTATTAAAGATATACTTTTTAACTTGAAAGCCGATAAAATCTATATTTCTCATGTAGAGGGAGAAATATAAGCCCAGCGTTCCAGATTACTATTATAATTTCCAGTCAGAATTTTGGTTTGTGTCGGAAATGATATGTTGTCGCAAAGCTATACTATGACGCATGCATAAAAAGAGCTTGAATTTAATTTTCGGAATTTTGATAGGGTTTTCCTTTCCGATGGTTAGCTGTGCCCAATCCATTGAAGTAATTGATACAGCAGGACTTGGGAAAATCATTCATGAAAAAGATAATAAAATCCATATCATAAATTTCTGGGCCACCTGGTGTAAGCCCTGTGTACAGGAATTACCCTATTTTGAGAATGTAAATAACAAGGCTAATGCGGAAGTAATCCTGGTAAGTCTTGATTTCCTGGAAGACCTTGATACAAAGGTTAAAGATTTTATTGTCAATCATGACATTTTGTCCCGCGTTTGCCTTCTGGATAACATTGATTATAATTCATGGATTAACCATGTGGATAATTCCTGGTCGGGGGCAATCCCTGCCACTTTGCTGATCAACTCAAATACGGGCAAAAAAATATTTATTGAACGACAACTTAAGGACGGCGAACTGGATAATATGATCAAGGTATTAGACGATTAACGTTAAATAAACAAGCTATGAAACCTTTATTCACCATCATTTTACTAATCCTTACAAATTTGCACTGGCAGAATACAGAACAATCCGGAGGTTACCAGGTAGGTGATTTTGCCGGTGATTTCCATCTTAAGAATGTGGATGGAAAAATGGTATCAATGAATGATTTTACAAATGCCAAAGGATTTATAATTGCTTTTACATGCAATACATGCCCTTTTGCTATTTTGTATGAGCAAAGAATAATTAATTTGGCAAATACTTATGCCCCTCAGGGATATCCCCTGATCGCAATTAATCCGAATGATGCCTCTATTCAACCCGGCGATTCTTACGAGAATATGCAAAGGAGGGCGCAAGATAAAGATTACCCTTTTCCTTACCTCGTGGATGAAACGCAGGAAACCACTAAAAAATTTGGTGCCACCAATACCCCTCACTTATTCATCCTGAAAAAGGAAGGAGAGAAATACAAGGTAATGTACATTGGAGCCATTGATAATAACCCGAAAGACGCTAATAAAGCTACAAGGCATTATGTAGAGGAAGCTATGCGACAAATCATCTCGGGACAACCGGTAATGGAACCGGTAACAAAAGCAATCGGTTGCGGTATAAGGTGGAAAATGTGATTTACTGCACTACAATTCTCTATTTATCAAACGAGCCTTTGTAATTTTAAAATTACAGAAGCAATATTGCCGGCGTGAATTAACCATTACGCTTAAAATTCGTTTTATTACTGATCATGAATAGAAAAATACAGGTAGCGGTAGTCGGTGATTATGGGGCCGGGAAAAAAGAATGTGATTTTGCCTATGAAGCCGGAAAAGTGATGGCGGAAAGAGATCTTACCGTTCTTACAGGCGGAAAAGGAGGAGTTATGGAGGCAGCAGGGAAAGGAGCCCTTGAAAAAGGCGGCCGCGTGGTGGGTATACTTCCGTCGGCTTTTCCGGGAGAATCCAATGAGTACTGTTCTATTCGTATTGCTACCGGCCTTGGTCATGGCCGAAATGCTATCATCGCCTCTTCAGCGGATATAATTGTAGCCATAGGCGGCAGGGCGGGGACACTCACTGAAATTGCCTTCGGCTGGGTTTTCGATAAGCCAATTATTGCGATTAAAGGATTCGGTGGATGGTCGGAAGAATTG
>CAYNCU010000017.1:0-30834 GCA_964395765.1 uncultured Roseivirgaceae bacterium
ATGATAGTGATGACTTTATTCTGTTTCCCCATTTTACCGGCGGAATTGAAATCAATCTTGATTTCTCCTTTCCCTTTTGGAGGGATAGGATCCTTGGGCCATGTAGGAGCGGTACATCCACAGGAAGTAATAATATTGGAAATGATCAGCGGTTTGCCGCCCGTATTGGTAAAATCAAAGATATGTTCTACTTTCTGGCCTTGTGTTATATCGCCAAAATCATATTTCTCCGATTCAAATTTAAAAGAGGCGCTGTCTACTGATTGAGCACATGCCAAACCGGTGATCAGAAAGAATACCAGACTGAGAATGGTGTATTTCATAAGATTTATAATAATGAGTTTTTCGAATCTACTAAAAATAATAACAAAAAATACAAACTTTAAAAAGTTTTAAATTGGGTAATCAATAACCTATTAATGCTATTCCACAAAATCAATAAAATAACATATTTCCGTTGCCCTGGTGACCGCCGTATACAACCATTGCAGGTATTCTTTATCGGCAATGCCCTGCTTCCTATAACCCTGCTTGATTAGTACGACCGGCCATTGACCACCCTGCGCTTTATGACAGGTGACGGCATAAGTAAATTTTATCTGAAGGGCATTTAAATAAGGATTTTCCCGAATGATCTTTCCCGGCTTTTCTGTGGTATCTATATTCTGATCCTTCATTACTACTGAAAATAATTTATTGAATTCTTCTTTAGTCATGGAAGGAGAATCCGAATACAGGGGATTTAAAATGGTTTTGGCTTCAATAGGTTCCTGGTCCGGGTAATCCGTCAATCGGAGGCGAAGATCGGCAAACCTGAAACCATATTTTTCTTCATGATTTTTTATTGCAAGCACTTCGGCAAAATCCCCGTTGGCAAGAAAACCTGCTTTGGAATCATCGGGTAGCCAAAAATAATTATTTCTCACAATCATTACGGAATCACCTGCTTCCAGTTCATCATTCCGGAATAAAACATTAGTACGGATGAATTGGTTAAAACGCACGGTTTCACGATTCGACCGGCATATCACAATGGCATCGGCAGGATTAAAGTTTTGATATATTTCGTTTAAAACTTCCCCTAGTTCAAGGGAAGAAATCATGCGAATATCGCTATGTTTATCACGGTTTAGGTCAAAATTTGTTTCCATTTCCCTGCCTGAAATTTTTTCTCTCAGCAAGGTGGCCCGGGACAGGATGCCCGAATCCTTTTCCTGCCGGACAACGTCGGTGAGGGAAACTTCCTGAACACTGAGTCCATAATTTCTTTCAAGATTATTTCGATCAAGGGAACTGCTTATGACATATCCGACAGGCGGAAGCTGCGCATCATCACCTATCAGGATCAACTTATTGGTATCAAAGGTAAATACATATTCAAGGAGGTCCCTGAGAACATTGTTATTTTCACCGGATTTGCCCTCCGGGATCATGGATGCTTCATCGACAATAAAGACCGTATGGCGATGGAAATTTTTCTGTAATTCGAAATTCAAAGCACCGGATTCCTGATCTGTTAAGTTCCTGTAAATTATTTTATGAATGGTAAAGGCCGCATTACCCGAATAAGATGAAATAACCTTGGCGGCACGTCCGGTAGGGGCCAATAATAGAGATTTATAATTGAACAAAGGCAGGGATTTTACCAATGAAGCAATGGACACCGTTTTACCTGTTCCAGCGTATCCTCTGATGAGCAGGGTATGACGTGGCAGATTTTTTTCAATCAATTCGTCAAAAAACCGGAATAGATTGAGCTGGTCATCCGTTGGAGAATAAGGGAACTTGTCTTCAATAATGCGGGAAATCTTTGGCAATGGGGATATTTAATTTAAATTATGAATGTGAAATTAATCATTGCAAAATGGAATCCGATATAATTAAGAAATTCGGGAACAGGCTACGGGTCCGTGTTTGCGGTATTCTGATAGAAAACAACAGGATCCTTATGGCTTCGCATCATTCACTGGGGGAAAGCGGAATATTATGGGCGCCTCCGGGTGGCGGTATGGATTTCGGGCAATCCGTTGAAGAAAACCTTACCAGGGAATTCCGGGAAGAAACCGGACTGAAGGTTGAAGTAAAAAGGTTTTTATTCATTAATGAATTTCTGGCTGTTCCCCTGCATGCCGTGGAATTATTTTTTGAAGTAACAAGGATAGGGGGCGACCTGGTAGAGGGATCTGATCCTGAAATGAGTAAAGAAGGCCAAATAATTAAAGAAATAACCTTTTTAGGCCCACAGGAGCTGTCTAAAATGCCTAAGGAGCAATTGCATTGTATTCTGGCAAATTGTATGGGACCGGGAGACCTGTTACAAATGAAAGGGTATTATTATAATGGAAAAACCTCCAAAATCGGTTAATTTAATTGCATATTTATACCTAAAATATTTATTATTGCGTGTTAAATATCGCTTATCATGATCACACGAATTCTATCCATAGTTTTTTTTGTAATCGCCCTGTCGCTTGGATATTATCTTTTTGACAGCATAAAATCGGATCTTGATCAACAAAAAAAGATTGAGCGGGTTGAAAAAAGTGTTATTGAAAAACTTAAACTTATCCGTGATACGGAACTCGCCTTTCAAAAAGTATATGGACGATATACCGCCAATTGGGATTCATTGGTGAGTTTCCTTGACAGCGGAACCATTTACATAACCAACAGGAGGGAGGAAATAATCCCCAAGGCCTACGGGGCGGAAGATGTGATTGTTCATATAGATACAGTGGGAAATATGCCGGCAAAGCAATATGTTTTTACAGCCAACAACCTGGTTACCGCTTCCGATTCGGGTACCCTGGTTTCAATCAGTGTTAAGCCCGGGGATGAAATTACCGTTGGTTACCAGGTTTATACCATGCAAACATCAGAAAAGCTATTAAAATATAAATCACCTTTTACAGGTAAGGTTACCAAGGTTTATTTTAAACCCGGGGATAGGGTTCTCAAAGGGGCTACTTTAGCCGAAGTGCAGAATAACAAATATCCGGACATTACGGATGTAAGCAGGCTTCCCATCATACCAGGATCCGGCAAGAAGTTTGAAATTTATGCCAATAAGATTCTAAAGAGCGGCGTGCCTGTTGATGTCTTTGAAGTGAAGGATGTGGCGCCGATCAACCCGGAAAGGAGGGCGAATCATAATGAAAATGCCCTGCGGGTTGGTTCCCGGACTGATGTAACTACTTCTGGAAACTGGGAATAACTTTTGTCTGCAGATACACAAAAATTCAAACTCCTCAAAAGGGAAAAAGATTCCTCTTTCAATATCGATAGTCTGGAGAGGTATGATCTCTTACTGCTTTTGGGGCCGGTGGATTTACAAATCGGAGTGCTCGATATCGCTGAACAACGTATTCTCCTTATCGAAGATTATATTCTCCCCGGAATAAATGGTATAGAAGACCGGTTAGACAGGTACCGGCTGATTTTTAATGATCATCATTTGCTGCTGGCTAATTTCTGGAACGAGGTCAAGGTATCCTTCAAAAACAGGAAGTTTTCCCTGGTACCGGAAAATTTGTTCGACACACAGAATCCAACCGTTTTTTTGAATATTAATGCCCCTTATGATGAGGATACAGAATCAATGCATACAATTTCAATGGATGATCAGGGGTTAACCATTGTTTATGCTGTTGAAAAAATGATCCTCAATCATATTCATGCCACCTACCCCAAAGCTGATTTCAAAATTGTGCCTCATTGCGCAAGTTTTATTAAGGGTTTCAATAATTTTCTGAAAGATGCATCCGGAAATTACGACTGCATCTATATCGATCGGTTTGGCTTACACCAGGCGGTATTTAAAGAGGGAGGGTTGAAATATTATAATCTTTTCCCGGTCAATAAATTCGAGGATTATGAGCGATATATCAGCATGGTTACTTCCCATAACGGCCTCGATATAGAAAAGGATAATTTTATTCTTTGGGGTTATATGGGATCGAAATCAGATCATTTTCAGGAACTAAAGAAAAAATTTCCCCGCCTGGAACTGGGACAACGACCCAGAGACCTGAAACTGGGTTATATGTTTGATGAGATACCCGAACACCAGTATTTTGATCTGCTAAGTTTGTGCTACTTTAATTAATTATTCATGGAACGGACCGCTATTTTTCCCGGATCGTTCGACCCTTTTACGAACGGACATTTTGATATCGTGAACCGGGGGCTCAAGCTTTTTGATAAAATAATTATTGCCATCGGCCATAACGGTAATAAGGAGCGGTATTTCCCGATTGAACTTATGACTCAAAAAATCGGTGAAGCCTTCAAAGGAGATAAACGAATAGAGATCATAACCTATAATGAACTTACAGCCAACCTTGCCAAAAAACACGGTGCTAATTTCCTGTTAAGAGGTTTAAGAAATACGACCGATTTTGAATATGAAAACAGTATCGCCCAGGTAAACCGTTATCTGAATGATTATCTTGAATCCGTTTTTTTAATTACCTCTCCAAAGTATGCGGCTATTAATTCTTCGATTATCAGGGAGGTACACCGTTATAAAGGCGATATCAGCGAGTTCCTTCCCTATAAGATCTGAGCTAACCCTTTTTCATCCGGTAATATTTACGAAAAACATGCCGGATGGAAGGATAGCTATTATATAAAGCCATGTTGATCTCTTTGGGGGTCATCCACCTGATCTCCTCGATATTTTCAGATTTTTGGGGGTGCATACCCGAATCTTCGGTACATTTCATGAGGAACCAGGTAGTCCTTTTCAGGATATTGTCATTGTTTCTTTTGTAAGTATGCCAGGTATGGCAGATTTCCGGTCCCAGGGAAACTTTTATGCTGCACTCTTCCATCACCTCTCTAATGGCGGTTTCCTCGATCTTTTCATTGTTATCGATTTTTCCTTTGGGGAGGTCCCATTTACCTAAGCGATAAATAAGTAAAACATTGCCGTTTTTTTCGACCATACCGCCGGCGGCCCCGATAATCGTGTAATTTTTTTTGAAAAAATCGGTAGCTTCCTTGAAATTATCTACCTGGAACGTAATGGAATCAATCTTTTTATTGCCATGCGCTTTCAGGAGCAACAGGTATTTATCAATGATTTTTATGGAAGCGTGCTGAATGAGAACATCATCGTGGAATAAATTAAAATCAATCGTATCATTGGTGGCAACTACAATATGATCATAATCACTCAGTTTTATTTCTTTCGTAAATGGGATAATCCTGAAGGGGATATCATTAATGAATATTTTCATACCCTGTATGCCTGAATATAAGATTTAAATTTTTGCAAATTTAAGTAAACCACCTATTTTAGGAAAAATCAAAGCGAATAGATTTAATTTATGATAAAAGATCAGAAAATCGCCGACAAGGTAGCAACTTACCTGTTGAATATAGAAGCGGTTAAAATAAATGTTACCAACCCGTTTCACTGGGCTTCAGGGTGGAAATCACCGATTTATTGTGATAACCGGCTTACCCTGTCCTATCCTCACATAAGAAAATTCATCAAAGATTCCCTGGCAGCTCTCATCTCTGCCCAATTCAAACAAGCGGAAGGAATTGCAGGGGTTGCTACCGCCGGGATCCCCCAGGGCACCATGGTGGCGGATAAACTGAACCTTCCCTTCATTTATGTGAGGTCGAAGGCGAAAGAACATGGACTGGAAAACCAAATCGAGGGTAAAGTGGAAAAAGGGATGAAAACCGTTGTTATTGAAGACCTGATTTCTACCGGCGGAAGCTCCCTGCGTGTAGTGGATACGCTCCGGGACTCAGGCATTAATGTAAGCGGCATGGTATCGATTTTCACTTATGGCTTCAAGGAAGCACATGAAAATTTTAAATTGAAAAAAGTAAAGTACTACTGCCTTTCAGATTACGACAGCCTGATAAAAAAAGCACTTGAGCTGGGATACATTACTAAGGATAACCTGGTTATGTTAAAATCCTGGAGAACGGATCCCGCGAACTGGCATCCTTAAAATTTCTCGACGATCCCCAGGCCGAAAAGAGCATAATCATACTTAACCGGATCCATCGGATCGAAAAGCTTTAAATTATCCGTAAGTTCAATGGCCGCTTTCCAGTCGGCATGATTCCGGGTCATAAGCCCGAGTTTTTTCGCCACTCTTTCGACATGCAGGTCACAGGGACAGATCAGTTGCGAAGGTTTGATTTTCTTCCAAATACCGAAATCCACTCCTTTGCCGTCGTCTCTGACCATCCATCGGAGGAACATATTAAGCCTTTTACATGCGGAACCCCGCAAAGGTGAGGGGATATGTTTAATTGTTCTGACAGGCGCTTCAGGAAGGTTGAAAAAAGATTGATGGAAACGGTTCAGACCGGATTCAACATTTAATGCTCCCCGATCAGGAATAAAAAGGTCTTCGAGGCTTTCGGATTTCCGGTAATAGTTCCGGAAGAAATGTATAAAATATAATGTATCGGTGGTGTTAAAGGTTCGATGCCGGAAAGCCATAAGCCGGAGAAGGTCATTTTCGGAATGATTGATCACGAATTCATAGGGAGCGTTATCCATTAAGGCAAATAATTCGATGGCTTTGCTGATAATGGTAATTCGCTGTCCCCATGATAGAATAGCCGTCCACAAGGCTGAAATCTCAATATCCTGTTTCCGCGAGAAACGGTGAGGAATGGAAACCGGGTCGGACTGAATGAACTGCGTTGTATTGTACTGCCTGAATTTGGCGTCCAGGAAGGTCTTAAGATCTGATGAATTCATAGAAGATCAATCAGGGGATATAAGAGATTTCGACAGGAAATCTTTTATCGATTGCCCCCAGGCGGTCGTATGCCGTTTTAGAGATGCGGATGGTCACATTGGTATTTTCGCCGGTATCCGGTAGTTTTCCGATTACACGGACAAATACCGTCAGATTATTCATTTCATTTTTTACCTGCATGATAGTGCCGATCGGGGCTGTCCGGTGCATGGCCAGATATTTTTTTGTTGATTCGGAACCTGGAATGACTTCCGCCATTCCCTTTTCGACTATTTTTTTGAAATCCCCTTCCTTCTCAATTCTCTTTTCGGGTTTTATTTCCATGGCCGGATTTACTTCCTGTTGGGTGACAGAAGGATTTTCCGCGGTAGAAGAATCAATTTTCAGTTCATTGGTAATTACCATTTTATTTTTCTCTTCCGGCTGCTCATTATTTTTTACAATCAATTCCTGGCCGATCCGGATATCATTGGACGTAAGCTGGTTCCATGTCTTAATATCATCCGGTGTTATATTGTACATTTTTGCAATGGAATATATGGTTTCCCCTTTATTTACGATGTGAATTTTTCCCGTATTATCGGGGGTGGGAGATTCATTTTCTTCATTCCCTGATACATTTTTGATTTTCAATTGCTGCCCGACAGAAATATTACTCCCTTTTAAATCATTCCACTTTTTAATCTGATCTACCGATACTCCATACTGCCTGGCGATGGCAAAAAGCGTTTCTGAAGTTTGTACCGTATGATAAATGAAATTCCCGGCTTTTTCCTTTGCCTGTTTTTTATAGGGGATTCTGAGTTCGTCGCCAATTTTAAGTCCATCGCGGATGGAAGGATTTTCCCGAACCAGTTCATCCTGGCTGATGTTATACCGGTGGGAGATGGAGTAAACGGTTTCTCCCTGGTCAACCCTGTGGATAATATAGGTTACATTCCCTTCTTTTTTTAATCCAAGAGAATCCCGCGGGGCCGACTGGACCGGTATTGAGTTGAAAAGAAGAAATAAGCTTATAATGAGGAGTGCTCTAGGTATCATATCGATATCAAATTTACAATAATAAAGGGATTGGAAATAAATCATTATTTAATTATGTCAATCCGATCCGGATTAAATTGTTTTTATTACTGGCAAAAATCAAACCATTGTTCATAACAAAAAAGGTGTCCTTCCCGGCCCCGGGAAGGCCTGAGCCTGTATTTTTATTGAATATAACAGACCCTTCCCTATCCAGCAACAGCAGGAAGCTTTCCATGTCGTTATTTTCACGCTGACAGTAACTGATTATGATATATTCTCTGAATTCAAGATAATCGACCGCCAGGGAGGGTTTTATTCCCAATTTCTCAAGAAATTTCCCGATCATTCTGAAATTATCGTCATCCTCTGCATAATGAACGGGGTAGTACAGGTCCCTGTTATCATTGGTTTTACGAGATGCTGAATTTTCCCGGGCTTCCGCCTGTTCAGGATAGGTTACCTGACCGGTCAGGGGATTTACGGCACAAAATCTTCTGTTTTCACCTTCACCGATAAAGGCCAGGATTTCATGGTGGCCGAATTCTACCGGTACAAGGCCGTCAATTGTCCAGAGTATTGTTTTATTAATAATATCAAAAGCCTGGATTTCTCCGTTGGAAGGGTCCTGTTCATCCGGGAAAAGGCGCATATAAATCCTGGTATCGGACAAGGCTAACAGGCTGACCCACCATGTTTCACTGAATACCCAATCTTTAAGTAGAAATTCATTGGAATTAAGATTTATTACGTAAAAGCCGGTTTTATGATTTTCATTGTTCCGGACTTCCAGGGCCAGTAAATTTCTTTCTATATCCGGTACAGTCTTCCATATCAGGCCGTTAAAAGTGTAAGAAAAGTCCGGTGTCGGTTCCTTAGGCAAAGGATTATTCGTAATTTTTCATCAAATTTATTTTCCTTTCGTAAATATCAAAGGAAGATCATCATGGGAAAATATATTTTCATCCTGTTTTTTATTTTTTTGTTCTCAATTCCTTTTTCAGGCCGTTCCGGCCCTGATTCAACAACACTGGTCATGGTCATGAAAATCGATAAAGAAATAAACCCCTCCATGAACCGTTATACCAAACTGGCCCTGGAACATGCGAATGACATAGGTGCAGATATAGTAATTATTGAGATGAATACCTATGGCGGAACATTAAAGGATGCTGATGATATCAGGACCAGGATCCTGGAATTCAAAAAGCCCATTTGGGTATTTATCAATAAAAATGCTGCTTCTGCCGGCGCATTAATATCCATTGCCTGCGACAGCATTTATATGGCAAGCGGGGCGAGCATAGGGGCAGCGACAGTAGTGGTACAGACCGGGGAAGCAGCACCGGATAAATATCAGTCCTATATGCGTTCCATGATGCGGTCGACTGCCGAAGCCAACGGAAGAAATCCGCATATTGCCGAAGCCATGGTGGATCAGCGCATTAAGATCGACAGCATTACTCAGGCGGGACAGGTGATTACCTTCTCGACGTCAGAGGCCATCAAAAACGGTTACTGCGAGGGGAAAGTCGGTTCAATTGAAGAGATCCTCCAGAAAAATAATATCAAAAACTATAAAATCGAATATTTCAAACTTTCTCCTGCAGAGGATATCATCCGGGTGTTTATGAACCCTATCATAAGCGGGATTCTCATACTCATTATCCTGGGAGGGATATATTTTGAATTACAAACCCCCGGAGTCGGGTTTCCACTTATTGCATCGATAACCGCTGCCGCCTTATATTTCATTCCATATTACCTTAATGGACTGGCTGCGAATTGGGAAATCGCATTGTTTTTTATTGGTCTCACATTGCTCGCCCTTGAATTTTTTGTTATTCCCGGCTTTGGCGTTGCGGGGATATCAGGGATCATCCTTACCCTTGGCTCGTTGATCCTCGTAATGCTTGACAATAATTTTTTTGATTTTTCGTTTGTCAGGACGAAAGATATATTCACGGCGGTGACCACCATTATGGCGGGATTCACAGCAACCTTGTTCCTGATGTTTTTCGGGGGACTGCAGTTAACGAGGTCCCGGGCGTTCAGGAAAATTACCCTGTTCGATACCCAGGAACGGTCGAAAGGTTATGTTACAAAATTCAGGGATGAAACAATGATCGGGAAAACCGGCACCGCATATTCTGTTCTTCGTCCCGCCGGCAAGGTAATGATAAATGGAATTATTTACGACGCTTACACGAGAGGAGAGTATATAAAAAAGGACGAAAAGGTAATTGTAATCAGTGAAGAAGGTACAACCTTAAAAGTGAGATTGTCGGAATAGATCATGAAAATACTCGGCGTCATTCCTTCCCGTTATGCTTCCACCCGTTTTCCGGGTAAACCCCTGGCCGATATTGATGGCAAACCTATGGTTTGGAGGGTATATGAACAATCGGTGAAATCCACCTTACTGAATGATGTAGTGGTAGCTACGGATGATACAAGGATCTTCGATACCATTACAGGAAAAGGTGGTAAGTCGTTAATG
This sequence comes from uncultured Roseivirgaceae bacterium, assembly GCA_964395765.1. Classification (GTDB taxonomy): domain Bacteria; phylum Bacteroidota; class Bacteroidia; order Cytophagales; family Cyclobacteriaceae; genus DATDPY01. The sequence continues at coordinate 10,258 of CAYNCU010000017.1, forward strand.
ACTTCTTCCGACCATAAAAACGGAACTGAAAGGTGTGTGGAAGCCCTCGAAAAATCAGGTCAGCATTACGACTACGTGATCAACATTCAGGGCGATGAACCGTTTATTGAGCCGGGGCAGATTAATGATCTCGCCAGGTTACTTGACGGGGAGACGGAAATAGCCACGATGGTATCTCTGATCAGGGACAGGCGTACCCTTGACAACGAAGGGGTGGCAAAGGTGATCCTCAACAGGAGAAATGAAGTTATTTATTTTAGCCGGCATGCCATTCCTTTTATCAAAGGCTTTGAAAGTAAATTCTGGCTTGAAAAATATCCATTTTATAAACACGTTTCATTATACGGTTACAGAAGTGACATCCTTAAAATAATTTCCACGCTGGAACCCAGTCCCCTTGAAACAGCGGAATCACTCGAACAATTACGCTGGCTTGAAAACGGTTTCCGGATCAAAGCGGGAATAACCGATTACAGCGGGGTAAGTATTGATACGCCCGAAGATCTGGCCTATATCCTTCAACATATTCCCAAGAGTGATTAAATTTGAAGGAACTGAGTAAAGGAATGATGAAAAAAATATGGATAGCTTGCCAGCTAATGATTTTCCTGATCCTGGCTTCTTGCCGCGAGGATATTGCCCAGGGTTATGATTATACCATCAAGATCAGGAACTTTAAAGATACTGTTGCCTACCTTGGGTATAATTTCGGCGACCAGAAATTTGTGAAAGATACTTCCAGGGTTTTCAACGGCAATACGCTTCATTTTCACAACGACACGACGAATCTTCCCCAGGGTGTCTATTTTGTTTACTCCCCTAGCGTTTATTTCGAATTTATTGTAAATGAGCCCAAATTTACTTTGGAGACGGATACTGCAAATTTTGTGGGTGACATGAAGGTGGAAGGATCTAAAGAAAACAGGCTCTTCAATAATTTTCAAAAGTACATGGCAAGCAAACAATCCGAAAGCAATGCCTTAGCCGGCCGGGTGGATTCCCTTCAGAAAATTCATGATTCTACTGCCATCGCAGTAATCCGGAAAAGACTTACTGAAATATCGGATTCAATAAAAACCTATCAGAAAAATCTTATCAGCGAAAATGCGGGAACTTATGTGGCCAAACTTGTTCAGGGTATGCAAAAACCGGTGGTGCCCGAACCGCCTAAAAATGACACCAGCAGGACAGCCGAAAAAAACTGGCAGTTTTATTATTACAAAAATCACTTCTTCGATAATTTCAATATCGCTGACTCCGGGTTGCTACGGTCCCCCATTTATCAGCCCAAGATCGATGAATATATGGACAAGCTTACCCTGCAGGAACCGGATTCCATAGATGCCGCTGCCGATTACCTGCTAAGCAAGGCCGAACCGAATAAGGAGGTTTATCGATATCTCCTTGTTAAGTTGACCAATAAGTACGAAACTTCGAATATAATGGGCATGGAAAGGGTATTTGTTTATCTCGCAGAAAACTATTACCTGAAAGGGAAAGCCTACTGGGCCGATACTTCGCTGATCAATAAATTCGACAAAAGAGTAAAGGAACTAAAGCCCAACCTGATTGGAAATACCGCCCCCGATATGACCTTACTGGATACCCTGATGCGGCCTGTCCGGTTGAGCGATTTACACAGCCGTTTTACCATTCTTTTCTTTTATGATCCCGATTGCGGACATTGCAAAAAAGCAACCCCGGAACTATATGACCTTTATCAGAAAGAGCTTAAATCCAAAGGTGTTACCGTTTGGGCGGCAAGTATTGTGACCGATATAAAAAAATGGAAGGCATTTGTCCGGAATGATCACCTCAAAGGATGGATAAATGTGGCGGATCCCTATCTGCATGATAATTTCCGGGCCGAATATGATATTAAGAGCACCCCTACAATTTATATTCTTGATTCCAAGAAAAAAATTATTGCAAAACGTCTGGGCGTAGACCAGATAGGCGATTTTATAGATAAGATGATAGAATTCGAGAATCAGGATAAAAGTAAAACCTGAACCTGCATAGGTTGTTAATTAGCATAATTTAATCCCGGAAATTCACTATTCTGAATTAATTAACGTTATTTTCCTGTGCTTATGGCCCAATCTTTGAAGTTGGTAGATTTAATGAATTTTCTTCTGATAAAATTTTAAAAGATGTCTGCAAAGAAATACCTGATCAAAGGACTTTTATCAATTTTCGTTCTTGGATTAATGCCTAACAATAGCAAGGCGCAAGGTTATGATTTTACATTCAGGGTTAAAAATATCAAAGATACGATTGCCTATTTAGGTTATAATTTCGGATCGGAAAAATTCATCAAAGACACATCGGGGGTTTTTGACGGGGACATGCTGAGGTTTCATAATGATACGACCCGTCTTCCGCAGGGCGTATATTTTGTTTATGCGCCGGGAATGTATTTCGAGTTTATTGTCAATGAGCCGAAATTCAGGATTGAAACAGATACTGCCGATTATGTTGCCGATATGAAAATTGAAGGGTCCAGGGAAAATAAAATTTTCAACAACTTTCAGAAATTCATGGCCGGTAAACATTTACAAAATGATGCCATCAGCGGAGAGCTGGATTCATTAAAAAAATTAAATGATACCGCCGCTATTGCAACATTACGTAAAAAATTAACTGCAATCGGCGATGAGATAAAAGCCTACCAGCAAAATCTGGTGAGTTCGAACCAGGGAACCTATGTGGCAAAAATGGTTGACGCCATGCAGAAGCCAGTAGTCCCCGATCCGCCTGCAGGAGATACTTCGAAGATCGATGCTTCACGTTGGAAATTTTATTATTACCGGAAACATTTCTTCGATCATTTCAATTTAGCCGACTCAGGTTTATTACGCTCGCCGATATACCAGCCCAAAATCGATGAGTACATGGATGAACTCACCATGCAGGTACCTGATTCTATAGAGGCTGCAGCAGATTTTCTGCTGAAAAAAGCCGAACCTAACCAGGAAGTGTACCGATACCTGTTAGTTAAGCTTACCAATAAATATGAGACATCGAAAATAATGGGGATGGAAAAAGTATTTTTATACCTGGCTGAAAATTATTACCTGAAAGGCAAAGCTTATTGGGCCGATTCGGCGCTGATCGGCAAATTCAGGAAAAGAGTGAACGAACTTGAACCTAACCAGATCGGGAATAAGGCCCCGGACATGACACTGGTCGATACTTTAATGAGGCCGGTAAGGCTGAGTGACGTACATCACCGTTTTACCGTCCTGTATTTTTACAATCATGCCTGCGGTCATTGCAAAGAGGCTACCCCGATCCTTGTGGATGCTTATAATAAAAAGCTCAAGGATGAGGACGTGGCTATCTGGGCAGCGGATATCATGCCCGACATCAGAAAGGCTTCCGACATTCCGTCTAATATGAAAATGTGGAAAGAATTTATAAATCAGTATCATTTAGACGGCTGGATCAATGTTGCCGACCCCGAATACCGCGATCCGTTCAGGAAAGAGTATGATGTCACCGTGACGCCCACGATCTATATATTAAATGCGAAACATGAGATCATTGCTAAAAGAATAGGAGTGGACCAGATTGAAGATTTTATTGATCGGATGATTAAAATGGAGAAAACCGGGACGGCTCAGACAAGTTTGCTCAAATAGAGAATTTTTGAAAACCAATTTTTCCTTACTTTTCTTTGTTTCCCAAAGAGACCATCGCTTCAAGGCGTGAAGGGAATATTTAGTTTTTGACCGCTCACCCTTCACACAAACTCGTGGCTAAAATGATTTACCAAATCATTTTTTAACGCTTCGGCCTATGGACATGCATATCGAACGTATTTATATTATTTAGTGTTTTATCCCGAAGCCTTTGTAATTCTTAAATACACCAGGAGTAATGTCCACCTTATCGACCCTGGCGGAAACAGGGCCGCGCTCGCACCACAAAATGAACTGGTCAAGATCCGCCTCAAAACCTTCCGCCTCAATAAATACGGAGCCGTCATGCATGTTCATAACATACCCGGAAATGTTAAATTCACGGGCTTTCTGGACCGCATAATACCTGAAGCCAACACCCTGGACACGGCCCGTAATTCTTAATTGAGCACTTTTATCCTTCAATTGATTTTAAAATCTAAAGTAATGGCAACGAATAAATATTATTACATCATAGCTATTGTAATAAGAAAATTTGTTGGATGCAATTTTAAACCGGATATAATGAAGTTAGTTGAAATACTCCTTTCTCTCCAAGGTCGGTGGCTTGCGCTTTTAAGGGATTGGAATAATCTGATCTCTCCAGGGTTATTGGAATCTTGATCTGCATATGAATTAAGAAACTGACCTTTTTAACGTTGATGCGTTTAAAAAATAAATAGGTTATAATTCCCTGATCTTGCTAACATGCAGGTAAATCGGCTTTAAATGCTTTAGAAAATTTAGGCTGCTACCAATTCCGGAATGTAGTTTATAGTTCGTAAATCGGAGTCCCTGTAGTGAGAGGATCTTATTTCGTAAAACGACGAAAAACGCCGAATAAATAAGATTTCAGGCCAGATCCATTTCATTCACTTGACTTCACCATCCCGCGCGCATACGAAAGGTAACTTGCCGTCTCATTGAAAGCGTTGGACACAGGATTCAATTACCACGGCGGATCTGATATATAGAATACTTTTGTTTACAGGTCAAGCCGGTGTAAAGATATCGGGAATTAAAAATAATATTCCTGCTATCCCTTAATGATACATACCACAGATCTTGCAGTATTTTTTCTTACCGGGAGGGCGTTTCTTTGGGGGATGTTTGTGGCCGAAATAGGTGGGATCCGAATACTGAGGTTTTTTCATTTCCCGCTCCATTTTTTTATACTTTTTGGCGTTGGCCTCCATGCGTGCATAATATTCCTTTACCTTATCATCGAACTTCTCATTATACGAATCGCCCTTGATTTTCCGGTTTTTCTTTACTTTTACTTTCTGAGGGGCAGTCTCATAGGTTGCGCCCCTGTCATAATTGAAATCTTTTTCACTATACCTTGGATTCTTAATCGACTGTGCTGAAAGCGATATGGTAAAGCCAAAAGAAAGGAAAATAACAAAAAGCCAGAATTTATTCATAACACCTAATTTATATAATTAACACCATAAATGTTAATCTATTGTGTGTGGATTGGCTTAATTAGCCTTTTTTTGGCCATTAACTGATCGTAGAGCCATTGTCCGAGCCCTCGTCCGCCCGTAAGAATCCGAAACTGCCACTGCTGTTTTCAGCCATCAGGATCATTCCCTGGGATTCAATTCCCATCATCTTTCTGGGTTTAAGATTGGCAAGCAGAACCACCTTTCTCCCTATAATATCCCCCGGTTTATATTGTTCCGCAATTCCACTGAGTATATTTCTTTTTTCAATTCCTATATCGACTGTAAGCTGAAGAAGTTTATTGGAACCCTTTACCTCTTTGGCTGCAATGATCTGACCTATCCTCATATCCAGTTTTGCAAAATCATCGTAAATCATTTCAGGCTTAACCGGCGGAAAATTTACAATAGACTGCCCCGGGCCTGTGTTCTTTGAATTCTTTAATTTCAGGACCTGTTTTTCCACCTGCTCATCTTCAATTTTATCGAATAGTAATTGGGATGGTTTCAGCACATCCCCCGATTTAAGAATCATATTCTCATTCCCCGCGACCCAGTCAAAATCAGCAATATTCAATGTGGCTCTAATTTTTCCGGCCGTGAAGGGCAGGAAAGGTTCACCGTAGATGCCCAGTTTTGCCGCCACCTGGAGCGCAATATTCAGGATCGTTCCTACTCTTTGCTTATTTTCCTTAATCGCTTTCCAGGGTTCGGTATCCGCAAGGTACTTGTTGCCTACCCTTGCTATTTCCATATAAATCGCCAGCGCTTCCCTGAACCGGAAATTTTCAATTGCTTCGGCTATTTTTCCAGGTAATTCGCTTATTCGTTTCAGAGTATTCTGGTCGATATCTTCAAGCTTTCCCTGGTCCGGTACTTTATTGTCGAAATGTTTTTGAGTAAGGACCAATGCACGGTTTATAAAGTTACCCAGGATGGCAACCAGTTCATTGTTATTTTTGGCCTGAAAGTCCTTCCACGTGAAATCATTGTCTTTGGTCTCCGGCATATTTGAACATAGAACATATCGCAGTACATCCTGTTTGCCGGGGAATTCTTCAAGGTATTCATGCAGCCATACCGCCCAGTTCCGTGAGGTTGATATCTTATCATTTTCAAGGTTCAGGAATTCATTGGCAGGCACATTATCGGGAAGAATATATTCACTGTGGGCATTCAACATGGAAGGGAAAATAAGACAATGAAATACGATATTATCTTTTCCGATAAAATGGATTAACCGGGTATCTTCTGATTTCCAGAATAATTCCCAGTCTTTTTTATGGTCCAGGGCCCATTGTCTCGTAGCCGATATATATCCGATGGGGGCATCAAACCATACATACAATACCTTGCCGGAAGCCCCTTCAACCGGTACGGGCACGCCCCAATCCAGGTCGCGGGTTACCGCCCTGGGATTCAGTCCCGTATCCAGCCAGCTCTTACATTGCCCGTAAACGTTGGTTTTCCATTCCTTATGGTCTTCAAGGATCCATTTTTTCAGCCAGGGCTCGAACTTGTCGAGGGGCAGGTACCAATGCCTTGTTTCCTTCAGTACGGGCTTTTCGCCGGACAGCATGGATCTTGGATTTATTAGATCCGAAGGGCTGAGTGTTGAGCCGCAGCTTTCACACTGATCGCCATAAGCATTCTGGTATCCGCAGCGCGGACATGTTCCGGTAATATAGCGGTCGGCTAAAAATTGACCGGCTTTTTCGTCATAATATTGTTCCGACGATTTTTCAATGAATACTTTTTTATCGTATAAATTTTTAAAAAAATCGGATGCTGTCTGGTGATGAAGCTCGGAAGAAGTGCGGTGGTAAATATCAAAGCTGACACCGAAATCGGCGAATGACTTTTTAATCAGGGGATGAAATTTATTCACAACTTCCTGTGGGGTTGTATTTTCATTCCTTGCCCGTATGGTAATGGGAATTCCATGTTCATCGGAGCCGCAAACGAAAATAACCTCCTTGCCTTTCATACGAAGGTATCTTACGTATATATCGGCAGGGATATACACGCCTGCCAGATGCCCGATATGAATGGGACCGTTGGCATAGGGAAGTGCTGCTGTAACAGTATACCTTTTATATTTCGAGGAAGCTTGCATCGTAAAAATTTTATGCAAAGATAATCATATTCAGTTTTGAGGTCTAGAAAAAGAATTTCCGCTGTATAAATGATTATTTATTCTATTTTTTTGTATTGTGCGTGATAATCCGGGAAGTTATTCGGTAATTATTTAAAATCGATAATTTTAAAAAATTAAATAGTTGTAAAAATTATTTTGTTTAACTTGCGGCGTGTGGGTAATGAAATCAACCAGCCTGTTATGAAAATTAAAATGGGTGAAATTAACTTATTCGCATCTTGTAGGTTTATAAAGCATTTACATTGTTCAGTTTTTGAATGATAAGGAATTTCAATAATTTTTTTGAGGCGTTACAAAGCCCATCCTTGCTGTTAGATTCATCCGGTATAATCATCAACCTGAATAAACAGTTAGCGGATATTCTGGGCTATTCAAAAGAAGAGATTACCGGCAAAACTATTAACCGGTACCTTGGCGTTGTGGGAATTACAAAGGATTTAATTCCTTTTCCATCCTACACAGAAAGGTTCATTACGGCGCCCGGAAAGCCATCCGTCCTGTATGAGATCAGGTCGGAACCCATGATGGCCGGAGAGGGAGAATACAGCTGGTTGGTTTTTAAAAGAAAATCACAGGAAAAAGAGGAAAATTCGGCAGGGATTAGCGGCATTATGGAAGACAGGAAAGAGGGGAAGGTTCCGGAGAAAAAAAATATAAAACACGTTCCCGAAGAGGAAGTAATCAAAGAGCGTTACCGGCTGGCGGTTGAAGCCAGCCAGACGGGAGTAGGCGATTATAATTTTGAAAGCCATCTTCTGATCATCGATGAAAGCCTTCATGATTTGATGGGATATGGCGGAACCCCGGACAATTCCATAACATTCTGGAGCCGCATCATTCACCCCGATGACCGTCAATCGGTTGTTGATACGGTCAAGAAATATATCCATGAAAATAAAACCTATATAGAATTAACCTTCAGGGCGATGCACCAGCGAAGGATTTATTTATGGATCCTATGCCGGGGAAAGATCCTTTATAACCATGGGCAGCCGGCAAGGATAATATTTTCCTTTACCGATATTACCGAAAGAATAGAAAAAACGGAATTATTGAACAAAGCCCTGGTTAATTTCAAGTCCGTTTTTGAAGCTTTTCCCGACCTGTTTTTCCGGCTGAATAAACTGGGTGATTATCTGGAGGTAATGGCCGGGAACCGGTATGACCTGGTATGGCCAAAGTATGAAGATTATGAAGGAAAAAATATCCGCGAAGCTCTTCCCCCGGAAGTTTACCAGCACTTTTATGAAACGCTGATTCGATCTTTCGATTCCGGGGAAATTGAATCCTGTTTTTACGAGTTAAGGATCAATAATAATGAAAAGCATTTCGAAGCAAGAATTAAGGCAATTTCGAAAAATGAAGCCATAGTTATCGTCAGGAATATAACTGAGTCGGTAAAAAACAACGAAGAGCTGATTAAGGCGAGGAGAACGGCTGAGGAGGCGCTTCATGCCAAGGACGAATTTCTTTCAACGATCAGTCATGAGATCAGGACACCGTTGAATGTGGTAGTAGGAATGACCTACCTGCTTTTACAAAACAGCCCGAGAGAAGACCAGGTAAAATATATTAATACTTTAAAATTTTCTTCTTCCGGCCTTGTTAATATGATTAATGACCTCCTGGATCTATCCAAGATACAATCCGGCCGGTTTGAGCTGGAACATATCGGTTTCAACCTGACCGGTTTCCTGAATGACTTGTATGAAAGTTACCAGGCACAATTTGACAAGCGGCCTGTTGAATTCAGCATGGAAGTTGATCCTTCCGTTCCGGAACATGTTACCGGTGACTCCAAACGGCTTGCACAGATCCTTAATAATCTTTTAAATAATGCTTCCAAGTTTACCGAGCAAGGACATATAACGCTTTCCGTTTCTGCCAGGGAGGGTGAAAATCCTGAAAATAAGATTGTTGAATTCATCGTCAGCGATAGCGGAATCGGTATTCAACCGGATAAACTCGATATGATTTTCGAACCTTATGTTCAAAGTGGAAGCGATATATACAGGAAATATGGCGGTACCGGCCTGGGACTGGCCATAATAAAACAATTGCTGGAAATCCAGCACGGCTCCATCCATGTTGCCAGCGAAGTCGGTAAGGGCTCGACATTTACAGTGAAGCTTCCCATGAAGGTTGCATTAAGTTCAGATATACCTGAAAATTTTGAAAATTCCCCGGCACAAAATATGCTGAAAGAGAAGAACCTGAAAATCCTGTATGCGGATGATGTCGCATCCAACCGGTTTTTAATGGAGGGGTATTTTGACCTTTGGGGATGTACGTTGATTACGGCTAAAGACGGCCAGGAAGCTGTGAATAAGACCCATGTTACTGATTTTGACATCATCCTGATGGACCTCCAGATGCCTGTCCTTGATGGTTTCAGAGCCACCGTGGCTATCCGGCAATTCGGCAATAAAAATAAAAATTGCCCCATAATTGCGATAACCGGTGATATTACCAATAAGACCAAAAAGGCAATTCTTGACGCCGGATTTAATGATATCCTGGTTAAACCCTTAAACCCCAAAAAGCTTTATGAAATGATCATTCAGTCCATCCTTGGGGAAAAAAGTTTAAAAAATGTCCCCGTCAATGAAAATAACCAAAGCCTTTCAGATCCCGGTTCAACGATCAGTTTCAGGCAGGTTGACCTGCTTTATTCCGGGGTTCCCGATCAATACCAGCAATTAATGGAAATGCTTGTCAAGGAATACGAAGGCTATAAGGCGGACATGATCAAGGCGCTGAAGAAAGGATATTTTGATGAATTCAGACAGATCCGGCATTGTATGACCTCGAACCTGAAACTGTTTGAAATGAACCGGCTTAAAAAACTCGTTGACAGTCTTCGTAAAAACCTTGAAGAAAACCCGGATATGGTTATCGATCGCCAAACCATAAAGGATCTGGAAGATTGCTTTCGGGTTGTAATTGAAAGTTTTTATCAGAAATTAAAAGCCCTGATCAACCAGTAGAAGTCAGAGATTGTCCCTGTCGGTCAGGTTTTGATTCGCTTCGGTCTGACTTACGTGGGTGGGTTCCGAATTATCAACCGGTGCCTCTGTGACTATTTTTCTTTCACTGAAGAAAGCTTTCTGCCGGAACAGGATTATAGTAACGCCGATAAATATTGAGGCATCGGCGATATTGAAAATCGGCCAAAGGGCGAGGTAATCCCCTCCCATAAAGGGGATCCAATCCGGTACACGTCCTTCCCAAAGGTCGAAATAAAACATATCGATCACCTGGCCGTGAAACCACGGAGTAGGGGCATTGACAGGAGCATTATGAAGCAATACCCCGTAAAACATACTGTCTATTAAATTCCCGATGGCGCCACCCAGGATGAGGGCCACGCACCAGATCAGTCCCGGGTGAACGTCCTTTTTGACCAGGTAAACCAGGTAATATGCAATTCCCCCCATTGCAATCAGACGGAAGAATGTAAGGATCAGCTTGCCGTTATGAGAAGCGATCTGCATGCCGAAGGCCATCCCGGGATTTATGGTGTAGTGAAGTTTGAACCAGTCTCCGAAGACTTTGATCTGGCCCACAATTCCCATATCCATGTTATAGTAGACCAGCAATTTTACCGTTTGATCGATCATGATTACGAGGAGAGTAATCATGAAATATTTATAATATTTTTTCATTTACGATACCGCGTCAGGTTTCAATTTTCAGAACAATTTCAATTTCATCCATTTCCACTTTCCTGCCATCGGGTATGCTTTTGCGGAAGCCAAGTTCCAGCGCCTGGGTTTCCGTGCAGATATAATCTTTATTTGATTCCAAAGCACTTTTTACAAGCTCATTTTTATCTTCTACAAAAATTTTAATCTTATCCTGAACATCAAGCCCCATATCCTTTCTCAAATTCTGAACACGGTTGACCATGTCACGGGCGATCCCTTCCTTGCGAAGTTCTTCGGTGATGGTGATATCCAGGGCTACGGTTAAGCCGTTATCAGTGGCCACGGACCAGCCAGGGATGTCTTCGGAAGAAATTTCGACATCTTCAAGGGTAAGATCCACTACCTTGCCAGATTTCAGCCGGAGTGAATATTTATTTTCCTTTTCAATCCTGGCGATATCATCCTGGGAAAAGGCCTGTATGGCCGCCGAAATTTCTTTCATCAAAGACCCGTATTCTTTTCCTAGTTTTTTAAAATTCGGCTTTATTTTTTTCACCAGGATGCCTGATGTATCATCAATATATTCTATTGCCCTGATATTCACTTCGCTCAGGATAATATTTTCAACGGCAGTGATCATGGTCCTGGTATCGTGGTTAAGCACCGGAATCAAAACTCTTGACAATGGCTGTCGAACTTTAATTTTATGTCTTTTACGCAAAGAATGTACCAGGGAAGAAATTTGCTGCGCCAATCTCATTTTGTTCTCAAGATCCCGGTCCACGTACGCCTTATTCGTTTTCGGGAAATCGGTCAGGTGTACCGAAGGTTGCTTATCAAGATGGGTGACGTTATTAAGGTCCCTGAAAATAAATTCAGTATAAAACGGAGCAATAGGAGCCATTAACCTTACCACCGCATCCAGGCATTTATACAGGGTCTGGTAGGCAGAGATTTTATCTTCATTATATTCGCCTTTCCAGAAACGTTTCCTGTTGAGTCGGACATACCAGTTACTCAGGTCGTCAATTACGAAATCCTGGATCTTCCTTCCTGCCCGGGTAGGTTCATAATCTTCATAGGCAGAATGAACCTCATCGACCAGTGAATTCAGTTTTGAGAGGATCCAACGATCACTCTCTACCCTTTTTGAATATTCAATTTCCTTTTCACTGTAGGTAAACCCGTCGAGGTTGGCATAAAGAGCAAAAAAGGAATAGGAATTGGAAAGCGTACCGAAAAAACGACGGGTGATATCCGCCACACCTTCGGCATTGAATTTCAGGTTATCCCAGGGATTGGCATTGGTGATCATGTACCATCGTACGGCATCCGCCCCGTATTGTTTAATTATTTCAAAAGGGTTAACGGAGTTGCCCAGCCTTTTCGACATTTTATTCCCGTCCTTATCCAGGACAAGGCCGTTGGAAACGACATTTTTAAATGCCACACTTTCCTTCACCAGGCCGGCGATGGCATGAAGGGTAAAAAACCAGCCCCGGGTCTGATCCACGCCCTCGGCTATAAAATCTGCCGGGAAGTACGTATCAAAGATCTTCTCGTTTTCGAAAGGATAATGAAGCTGGGCAAAAGGCATGGAGCCTGAGTCAAACCATACATCAATCAGGTCCGGTTCCCGGTACATGGGTTTACCGGAATCGCTTACAAGTACAATCTCGTCTACTTCGGGGCGATGCGGGTCAAAGGAATCGTCAACCGGTTTTTGATCGATACCGGCTTTGATTGCCCTATTCACTTCCTCTTTTAATTCCCGGAAAGAACCGATGCATTTTTCTTCTTTCCTGTCTTTGGTGATCCAGATCGGAAGCGGGGTTCCCCAGAAGCGTGACCGGCTCAGGTTCCAGTCTACCAGGTTTTCCAGCCAGTTGCCGAACCGGCCTGTACCTGTGGAAGCCGGTTTCCAGTTAATGGTCTTGTTCAGCGCTATCAGTTTATCCTTAAAGGCGGTAGTCCGTATAAACCATGCGTTCAGGGGATAATATAAAATCGGTTTATCCGTCCTCCAACTGTGTGGATAACTGTGAATATATTTTTCAACTTTAAATGCCTTATTCTCCTCCTTGAGTTTTATGGCGATCATTACATCCACCGGTTTATAGTCCGGTGAATTCTCATCCTGGTCGTCATAATTCTTTACATACATGCCTGCATAATCCGTGATCTCTTTCACAAAGCGACCGTGTTTGTCGACGATCGGAACATCTTCGCCGTTTTCATCTTTTACGTAGATGCCGGGGATCCCCTTTTCGCGTGTGGCCCGGAAGTCGTCAGCCCCGAAGGCCTGCGCCATGTGAACAATACCGGTACCATCCTCCGTGGATACAAAGTCACCGCTGATCACCGTGAACGCCGGGTGAGGAAGGGGGATATACGGCATCAACTGTTCGTACTCCATTCCCTCCAGGTCGCTTCCTTTCATCCCGCCGATGATTTTCCAGGGAATATGCGATTGCCCCGGTTTGAAATCATCGAAACCTAGTCCGGCGTCTTTTTCATTAAAGTAAGCCGGAACCCTTTCCTTTGCCATGATAACATTTACCGGCAGGTAGGTATAGGGATTAAAGGTCCTGATCTTAACGTAATCGATTTTTTTGCCAACGGCGAGTGCTGAATTTCCAGGTAACGTCCAGGGAGTGGTAGTCCAGGCAAGAAAATAATCGTTTTCCGTACCCTTGATCTTAAACTGCGCCGTGATGGAAGTGTCCTTTACATCTTTGTAGGCCCCCGGTTGGTTCAGTTCATGGGAGCTCAGCCCGGTGCCGTCGGCAGGGGAATAGGGTTGGATGGAATAATCACGGTATAAAAGCCCCTTGTTGTGTAGTTGCTTAAGCAGCCACCATACCGATTCCATGTAATTTTTATCGAAAGTGATATAGGGATTACCCATATCGATCCAGTAGCCCATCCGATCGGTCAGCTCTTCCCAGTCCTTCTTATATTTCATGACCGCTTCCCGGCATTTCCTATTATAATCGATCACGGAAATACTCTTGCCTATATCGTCTTTTGTGATCCCTAATTCTTTTTCCACCTGTAATTCCACGGGAAGGCCGTGCGTGTCCCAGCCACCTTTTCTTTTCACCTGGAAACCATCCATGGTCTTGAAGCGGCAGAAAATGTCTTTCACGGTTCGGGCCATCACGTGATGGATGCCGGGAGTTCCGTTGGCAGAAGGGGGGCCCTCGTAAAATGAAAAAACAGGAAAACCGTTCCTGTTTTCCACCGATTTTTCAAATACATGGAACGATTGCCAGAATTTCAGAATTTCTTTTCCAATACCGGCGTATTCCAGGTTTTTATATTCCTTGTATTTATTATCAGTTGCCATATTCAAACAAACAATTCCTACGGCGTCTGGGCCGGTTCAATATTTTTTTTATCAACCTTTAACAAAGCAACATCTATTTCCTCATTTTCCTCTTCGGCATTCGATTCTTCATAACTTTCAATTAAAGGATGGTACCCTCTTTTTCGCTTCCCGCTGTCAAAGGCCAGCAGCAGGGAAGGCAGGAAGATCAGGTTGGTGAACATGGAAATGAGCAGGGTGATCGAGGTTAGTTTACCTAAGGCTATCGTTCCTCCGAAATCCGACCAGACAAATATCACGAATCCGGCAAACAGGACAACGGCAGAATAGATCATGCTGTTCCCGATTTCCCGGATCGTTTTACTGACAGCCAGGGGTACGAAGAAATTATTGGCAAAGAGTTCCTGCCGGTACTTGGCAAGGAAATGTATGGAATAGTCTACGCTTATGCCGAACGCCACTGAAAATACAATGGCGGTACTTGGCTTGAAAGGAATTTTTGTAAATCCCATCAACCCGGCGGTGATCATCATGGGGATAATATTGGAAACCAGGGAGAAAAGGATAATCTTTTTATTGGCAAATAACGGTGCCATCACCAGTGATATAAGAATAAAAGCCAGTACGAGACTTTGTTTTAGGTTTGAGATCAGAAATTTATTGCCTTTTACAAAGAGCATGGTGGAGCCGGTGGCATAGGCTTTCGTATCCGTTCCGGCAAATACCTTTTCAATTTCAGGTTTGATCTTATTTTCAATCAGGTCGTCCATTTTATGGGAGCCTACATCCGCCATTTTCATCGAGATCCTCATTTCCTGGTCGGTAGAATCCATGAAGGACCGGAGCAGGTTAGCCTGTTCTGAATTATTGGAGAAATACCGGAAAATAAATGCCTGTTCCTGCCTGGTCGGCAAACTGTAGAAGTCGGAATCGTTATTATAAAAGGCCTGCTTGGCGGCTTTAATGAAACTCACTACTGAAACCGGTTTTGAAATAGATTTGATGGACCCGAGATATTTTTCCAGTTCATCCACTCTTTCCAGGTTCTGGGGTGAGATCACACCATGTTTCCTTCCGGTATCTACCACGATCTCAAGGGGCATGATGCCGCTGAAATTTTTCTCAAAAAAAGCAAGGTCCTGCTGAATATCGCTGTTAGAGGGAAGGTCATCCACCATATAGGAAATTGCCTTGATCCTGAAAATTCCAATGGTGGCAATTATGATGATCACGGAGATCACCGCGAAGATGGTATATTTCTGGCGGTGCACCAGCAGGTCGACGCCGGTCAGGAAACGACCGACAAATTTGAACTCAAGGTGTTTCAATTGTTTACCCTTCGGGGTGGGCAGGTAAGAAAGCACAGTGGGAAGCAGGATCAGGCTGACTACAAAGGTAGCCATCACGTTCAGGCTGGCTACGATGCCGAACTGCCGGAGGATAACTATTTTCGTAAAGATCAATGAACCGAAACCGATGGCCGTAGTCAGGTTGGTCAGCAGGGTGGCAATGCCAACCCTGCGCATCATAACGCTGAGTGCACGCGCTTTGTTATTATATTTCTCAATTTCCTGGTGATACTTATTCAACAGGTAAATGCTGTTGGGAATGCCGATCACCACGATAATAGGCGGCAGCAAGCCGGTAAGGATCGTAATCTTATATCCGAATAATGCAAGCGTACCCATGGCCCAGATCACCATTACGCCGATGATGACCATGGGGAAAACCACGGCATCCCAGGAACGGAAAAACGACCACATGATCAGCCCGGAAATCAGCACCGAGATCAAAAGAAATATTTCCATTTCTTTTTTGATACGTCCCGCGATGACCGACCGCACAAATGGCAGTCCGGCATACCTGAGCTTGATCCCTGTAATATCTGAAAATTCCTTGCCCAGCATCAGGATGTCATCGGTGATCTTCACACGCTTTGCCGTATTCAGCACCGATTTATCAAGTGTCACAAGAATCAGTGTAGCCCCGTTCTTTTCATTATAAATCTGTCCGCTGTAGAATTTAATATTCCGGGCAACATGAAGCATGCTATCCAGCGTATGCTGGTCCCGGGGAATGTCGTTGAAAAGATTGGTAAGGTAAAATCTTTTATTTTTTGTATCCTTTTCAAGTATTTTAAGCGTGGGAAGAGAAAGTACTTCATTCACCCCGCTGATCTTGCCGATCTCATTGCTTAACAGGGAAAGCTTGTAAAACTTGTCGGGAGTGTAAATAGCGCTGTCCAGCATTCCTATGGCCAGAACGTTACCGTCCTCACCGAATTTATGCCTGAAATTCTCGAAACGGATCATGTCGGGATCGTTCGCGGGAACCGTATTGGCCAGTTCATAACTCCAGCTTAAATGACGGGCTTTGGAAGCCATAAAAATGGTTACAATCGCCAGGCATACGATCATAAGCAGCCTGTTCTTAAAAATAAAATGTGCTATCCTTGTCCACATGGTTAAAAGCCCCACAAAAGTAATGATTTTTGGAATGATTGAAGGTCGACGATACTTTTTTAAAGGACAAAAGCCAATAACAGGTTTGGGCCGGGAGCATTAACGGCTTCCCGGAAGGGATATGCCTTTGATCAGGCGGTAATATTTCAGGGCGGAAGTGTCGGTCATCCCGGAAATATGATCCAGGGCGAGGTGGATGATCTCATTTATCGACTTAGCATTCCTGAACATTTCAGGGTAATAAACAGGAAGCGTATTCAAAATTATTTTTGATCCCTTGGAGATTTTCTTATTATGCCGGCTTACTTCGATGGCCGCCGGCAGGATCATTTCCAATAAGCCGTTCAAAACACTATACCCGGCTGCTTCCGTTTCCATGACCCGTACCGACCTGTATATTTTTTCGATGGAAACTTTTTCAATTTCATCCAAATGATTTTTTCCCCGGATACAATCGGTAAGGGCAGTATCGAATTTACCCGTCAGGAGAGCCGGCTCCCGGTCAATGAAGATTTCTGCGGTTTCACGAACCAGGGCATCGATGGTCATGGCACGCAGCAAGCTTACTTTTTCGCGATGGCTGCCAAGGGAATTGAATTTGTTGTTATCGAATTTATCTTTCAGGAAAGGCACGAGTAATTCCTTATAAGTATCGAGGCTTATCAGGCCGAGATTGCAGCCGTCTTCCAAATCGATGATGCTGTAACAAATATCATCTGCCGCTTCAACGAGGAAGGAGAGGGGGTGGCGGCACCAGACATATTCAGAATCATTCAATGATAAAAGGCCGACTGCTTCGGCGGTATTCCTGAAGACTTCTTTTTCCGTCTGGAAGAACCCATATTTTTTCTGGCTTTTTCGTGCCTGATCCCGGCCGGTGATAACGGATTCACGGGGATATTTGCTAAAGACGGCCAGCGTACTGTAAGTGACCTTCAGGCCCTGGAAATTTTTATGGGTTAATACCCGGAAGCCCTGCGCATTTCCTTCAAAGGCCAGCATGTCGCCGCGCTGCTTTTCATCCAGGTCCTTTATTATATCTTTCCCCGTTTCATGATTCATAAAAAAATCTCCGATCGATTCTTCCCCGGAGTGGCCGAAGGGAGGATTCCCGATATCATGAGCGAGTGAAGCCGCACCGGTGATGGCGCCGAAATCATACGGATTGATTCCTTCCCCGGCTAATTCCTTTTGATGGGATATTATCGCCTCCCCTGCCATGCGACCCAGGGAACGGGCCACGCTGGATACTTCAAGGCTGTGCGTAAGACGGCTGTGAACAAAGTCAGTCTCAGGAAGAGGAAATACCTGCGTCTTGTCCTGCAACCTTCGGAAAGGATAGGAAAAGATGATCCGGTCAAAATCCTGATCGAAGACCGAACGGGTAATATCCGGTTTCCCGGGTTTGGCTTGCTCGCCGAAACGGCCAGGGTTGATCAGGGTTAACCAGTTCATCAGTATTTATTTTCGCCCAAAGTAATTGTCACGCAGAGGGGCAAAGATCGCAAAGGATGTAAATTTTTTGAATATTTAAATAATATAATAAATTATACTTTGCAGCCTTTGCGCCATTGCGGGCTAAACCAATCTAACGTGGAGTATTCGATCATTTCATTAATACCCGAACTTAGTCAGAGAGTTCTTCCGTTTACGCCAGTCTTTTTCCACGCGGACGTATTGTTCCAGGAAAACCTGTTTCCCGAAGAAAGTTTCCAGGTCCTTTCTTGCCTGGATCCCGATCTTTTTCAATGCTTCTCCGCCCTTGCCGATCAGGATACCTTTCTGGCTCAGCCGTTCCACGAAGATCTCGGCGCGGATACGGATGATGGTTTCGTCTTCAACGAAGGAAGTTACCGCCACTTCGGTGGCATAAGGGATCTCCTTGTCATAATTAAGAAAGATCTTCTCACGCAATATTTCCGCGGCAAAAAAACGCTCCGGTTTATCTGTCATCTGGTCTTTGGGGAAATAGGGGGGGTGGAGCGGTAAAAGTTCAATGATCTTTTTGAATACATTATCCACGTTGGTTCCTTTCAGTGCGGATACGGGAAAAGAGGCATCGAATTTCCAGGCGTTTGTCCACAGGTTGAAATTTTCCTCTATGGCTTGTTTGCCGGCCCGGTCCGTTTTATTGAGGAGGAAGATCACTTTTGCGTTTGTTTTCCCAAAGAGTGATTCCAGTGTTTCCCGGTTTACCTTCTGATTTACTTCCGCCATGAAAAGGATAATATCCGCATCTTCCAGGGAAGTGGTTACCAATTGCATCATACTCCGGTGCAGTTCATATTCGGGTTTAATGATCCCGGGCGTGTCGGAATATACCACCTGAAAATCATCGCCGTTCAGGATCCCCATGATCCGGTGACGTGTGGTTTGTGCCTTGGAGGTAATGATGGAAAGACGTTCCCCTGCCAGGCGGTTCATTAACGTGGATTTACCCACGTTCGGCTTTCCGATAATATTGACAAAGCCGGCCTTATGGTTACCCGGGGAAGATGAGGATTCGTTCACGGGACAAATCTATTGCTTTTTGTAAAATTACCCATGCACTTATTGTCCATGGCATGAAGCTTGCGGCTAAATTTGTGTTTAAATGATCAATACGTTATGCTGGGTATATTGAATTTGCCGTTGATTTTTGCAGGATGGAGCACCCTGATCCGATTCCTGGTCCCGGTATGGTTTAATCCTGCCACCGATTCATCCAAGATTAACGAGGCGAAATATAACGGTCTTACGATTAACGTCGAAAACCTGGAGGTCAATGACCAGTATTTACTGTTTGACGTACAGTTCGAAAACGGACGGGACAACGGCATTGCGATCAATCCCGAAGAATATTATATTCTGACCTCCGACGTGCCTTTTCCTTCCGACAGCGATATGACGAAAACAGAACAGTTTGAAGGTAATCTTACCAAACATTATTCCCTGAGCGAAAATGAAGTAGCTTCAACGTTCAACCAGGACCTGAAAGTTCGGAAAAACCGTGGTACTTTAATCGGGTTGCTGGGCGTAGGCTTGTTTATTTTCGATGCCGCCGCCGATGTGAACGATTACCACCATGAATGGTCGCCGGGACGTGCCAATGCGGCCATCGCCCGCGACTGGCTTACCTTCGGGGGATTAACTACGCTGAATGCACTTGGCAATCAAAATGCGCATTATGCCTATCGAACCTCGGACGACCTGCGATTTCTTCACCGCGAGATCCTGAAGAAAGGGGTGATGGACGCGCATCAGGCGGGCCGGGGGAAAGTTTTTTTTAATACCAGTAATGCAAAGTATATCCGGCTCATCATTCCTGCCGGCGAAAGTGATTTTTCCTTTGATTTCCGTCAGGCCAATCCGGATGATTACAAAGCTTTATTAGGAAGGCATTAACATACTCTTCGCGGAATATTTGTTAAGCAGTCGTATTATTCTTATCTTTGCAGTCGTTTAACCCTGATTTTTCATTCAACCGGGTGGGAAAAATCAAAAAAGTAATCAAACGGGATTGCTTGAATATATTGAAAATATTGATGTAAAATATCTTACGAAAGTCGATTAGAACCTGATTGGCATTGCTGAAGCAGACCTCCTATTCTCGGTCTCTATAGTGAATAGTAGTCTATTTGATAAATCGCGGGGGGACCGACCGTTAATCCCGCCCAGGCGGGAAGGGAGGGGCCAGCCTGCAGGGGAGCGCGCGAAGGGTTTATTAGAAAATGAATTCCAGTGCATTCAACCGATCTTGTAAGGTTTTTTAACATTTTAAAGATAAACCGCGGGGTGGAGCAGTTGGTAGCTCGTCGGGCTCATAACCCGAAGGTCGTAGGTTCAAGTCCTACCCCCGCTACTAAAAAACCTGG
>CAYNCU010000018.1:0-30726 GCA_964395765.1 uncultured Roseivirgaceae bacterium
TTACGAAGAAAATATTGTCTGGCTTAATGACGGCACTGGAAATTTTCAGGATGTGACGGATAATATTTCTCCGCGCTTTACTTACGACAGCCGTGCCGTGGCTTTCGCCGATCTTTGGAACAGGGGGGTACTGGATATTATCGTTTCAAGTCAGAATAACAGGGTGACCATTATGAAAAATATGGTTACTCCTGATAATAACTGGGTTGAATTCCATCTAAACGGAGTTAAAAGCAATAAGTGCGGAATTGGAGCCATTGTAGACCTATACTGGGATGGAAAGATGCAATCACAGGTGGTAACAGCCGGAATCGGTTTCTGTTCTGAAAATCAGCGTAGATTACATTTCGGAATCGGGAAAAGCAAAAGCATTGAAAAAGTTGTTGTACACTGGCCTTCAGGGATTATTCAAACCATTGATAATCCGGGAATCAACGGACTTCATGAGGTAACGGAAGCAATATGAATCCAACTACCGACTCACAAAATATCGCAAGCCCGCAGAAAAATTCCGGGTTTAAATCCTTTATTTCAAGGTATTCCCCTCCGATATTGATTTCCCTGATCCTGCTTGCCGGACAGTTGAGTTATGGAATGCTGTCATCCTATAAGACAGTTTTGGTATCCGTAACGACCTGTATGATTACCGAGTCATTGTTGGCGAGACTATTACAGGGACGTTGGAGAAACCTTTCAAGCGCCTATATTTCAGGAATCAGCGTAAGCATTTTGATCCGCTCTACTTTACTCTGGCCCTATGCGGTAACAGGCATGCTATCCATTATCTCCAAATATGTATTGCAATACAAAGGAAAGCATATTTGGAATCCATCCAATTTCGGAGTTTCATGGATGCTCTTCACGGCCCCGCTAACGGTTGCCGTTTTAAGTATTCAGTGGGGAAATAATATGCTTCCTATAATTATCATCTGGTTATTGGGCCTTGTCATAGTTTACCGGGCCAAAAGATATAATATCACCATCACTTATGTGATCAGTTTTGTATTTTTTGCCCTTCTGCGAAGTTACCTGACCGGAGATTCATTCCTTGCCGAAGTGGCTCCGATAACCGGTCCCATGTACCAGTTATTTATTTTCTTTATGATCACCGACCCCGTGACCACCGTCAAGAGTAAAAAGGGACAGGTGCTCGTAGCCTTCCTGATAGCCTTTGTAGAATTTATCCTCAGAATGAATCAATTTATTTACGCTCCTTTTTATTCGCTGTTTATTGTAGGCCCGATCGCTATGATCATTGAGCAAAACCTGGCTAAGGTTAAAAAGTTAATACCGGCCAAAGGGTAAAAATAGAAGACGGAAGATGGAGATCAGAAATCAGAGGTCGGAGGATGAAATCATTAAAGGTAAAAACTTTCCTCGGACAGCATACCGCTGTCCTCAGCCCTCATAATCCGGAAATGGACCGTGGTTCCCCGTTATTATCGGTTGTCAGCACCCAGCTCATATAATCGAAGAATGGTCTCATTTTTATGTATGTATCGATTACCTTTTTACTGAAAGAAGGTGACGCAATTTCATTGTCCGTGAATTTTCTTCGAAGGATAAACTGCTTCATTTTAATAAATTCTATTCCTTCCAGGTCCGTGGAATAACCTCTGGGTGCGGATTTAAGTTTATCCCCTTGTAATTCACCGAATGTCCTGCGAAATAGGCGATCGGAAGTTAATTTATCAATACTTACAAAGTCCGACGCAAATTCATCCCGGATCCTTTTCAGGTCTTCAGCCACGGGTCCGTAAAAACCGCCGGCAATATAGCTGTTGCCCGGTTGAAACCTGTAATAATAACCTCCGCGTAAAAATGGCGGTGCTCTTTTTAGCCTTCCTGCAAAATAGGTTTTATAGGGAGACTTATCAGCTGAAAACCTGAGGTCTCTGTAGATCCGTTGCATGCTTTTTATTCCGGACGATGTTTCAAGGTGATCATAATGAATCATTTCAGCAATGATGTGATCCATGAACGCTCCGGTTTCCATCCTGGCTTTTTCATAATGTCCTTTATTGTTAAGAAACCAGGTCCTGTTGTTGTGTTCTTTCAGGTTATTAAGAAAGACAAGAATACTGGGAGAGAGCTTCATGGCCCTGAAATTATTATTTATTAATATGATACAAAACCACTCAAAATAAAATACCCCTTTACTGATTTATTTATAATTGAGCCCGAATTTTATGAAGTTGATAAAATAACCCAAAAATTATCTATTTACATATTTAATTAACATATAAGGTATATTAAGAAGCCCATATATCATTATTTACATAAATATTGTTAAAATATGTTAAAATAATATGCATAATTAAAACTAATTACATATTTGCCATACAAATACCAACACCTTGATTAAGTATAACATATGCTTCCCTGTCAGGTACGCTAAATACCGGGCTAGAAGCATTTTTCCTTTCCAGCGCATCCTGCCAAGGATCGAGGGGTTTTCAATCCTCAGGTTCTGAAATTCAGCTCCCTTTTATTTTCCGCTTATCGCTGAGAAAAAATTGTAATCGAATAGTTAAAGTTTTCACATAAATTCTTAAAACCATATGAAAAAAATAGAAGCCATTGTTCGTGTTTCCAAGTTTCAGGAGATTAAGGAAGCCCTCCATGAAATTGACATTGATTTCTTTTCTTACTGGGATTCAACCGGAGTTGGAAACGAAAAACTCCACCAGGGTGCATACCGGGGAACGGTCCATGATACGGAATTCGTACCCAGAAGGATCCTGCATATTGTGGTCCGTGACCAGAACCTAAGGAAAACGGTAGAATGTCTTTTGAAAACGGCCTATACCGGAGAGGTAGGGGATGGAAAGATATTCGTTTCGCCCGTTGAAGAATCCTACCGAATCCGAACCGGAGAAAGCGGCGATGAATCTCTCTTTATGAAGGATCATGAAAACAGTAAGGAATAGAATTATATAATCATTAAACCTATAACCGATCATAGAAAAATGACTAAAAAAATAATATATGTGTTTTTCCTGGCGATAACCATTTTGGTTACCTATACAGGAAGCTGGGCGGATACTCGCAATCCCGATCCCAGCGGAACCAATACCGGAAATGCAAGCGACATTGCCGCCGCTAAACCCGGGGCCCCGACTTTTGAAGAGGTCGCTTCATCGGTGGGTCACAACCAGGTGGCCATCAATATTATGTGGACGCTGATCACCGGCTTTCTGGTAATGTTCATGCAGGCTGGTTTTGCCATGGTGGAAGCCGGTTTAACCCGGGCAAAAAATGTTTCGCACACCATGGCCATGAATTTTATGATTTACCCCCTGGGCATGTTGGGATTTTATATTTGCGGATTTGCCTTTATGTTCGGCGGTTTCGGTTCGATCGGAACCATGGGGGGATTCGATGGCTTAAACAGTGAGTTTTCAATAAGTCTTTTCGGGAAAACCTTTGACCTTATCGGTACCAAGGGATTCTTTCTGACCAACAGCGTATACGATGTCAGCGTGTTCGCCCTGTTCTTGTTTCAGATGGTATTCATGGATACCACTGCCACTATTCCTACCGGGGCTATGGCAGAGCGGTGGAAATATTTATCGTTCTTTATTTACGGCCTTTTTGTCGGAACTGTGATCTACCCGATTTTTGGAAACTGGGTATGGGGAGGCGGATGGCTTGCCGATCTTGGAACTAACTTCGGGTTAGGACATGGACATGTTGATTTTGCCGGTTCATCGGTGGTGCATATGACCGGGGGAGTAATTGCCCTTGTTGGCGCTTACATTCTTGGTCCGAGAATCGGGAAATATAATAAGGATGGCAGTATTAATGCGATTCCCGGGCATAATATTCCCATGGCCGTCATAGGTACCTTTATTCTTGCCTTCGGCTGGTTCGGTTTCAATCCCGGATCCACCCTGGCAGGAGGAGACCTGAGAATAGCCGTAGTGGCTACCAATACTATGCTTGCCTCCGCTACCGGTGCTCTTGCCGCCACCCTTTGGATGTGGTTAATCAGGACAAAAAAACCGGATCCAACCATGATGCTGAATGGCATGCTCGCCGGCCTGGTGGCCATTACCGCACCCTGTGCGTTTGTTAATTCGGGGGGCGCATGCATCATTGGACTGGTAGCTGGAGTACTCGTGGTTGAAGCTGCCTTGTTTATCGATCAGAAGCTTAAAATCGACGACCCTGTAGGGGCAATAGCCGTACATGGAGTGAACGGAGCATGGGGCTGCCTGGCCTTGGGACTCTTCGCCGACGGATCTTATGGAAGCGGATGGAACGGTGTTCCGGGTACGGTAACCGGATTATTTTACGGCAATGCCGGTCAGTTCTTCGCCGAAGTGATCGGTGTGCTGACAAACTTTATCTACGTCGGAGCGATATCTTGGATTATTTTTAAGCTGATTGATAAAGTGGTTGGTTTAAGGGTAAAACCCACAGAAGAAGTCAATGGTCTGGACTTATATGAAATGGGAGTGGAGGGATATTCCGGTATCAAGCTGGATAAAAATATTGAAACGCCTTTGTCCCACTAGTGGTTCGATTACAATGTTTGGTAAGGTCGTGGTTACACACGGCCTTTTTTTTTGAATAAAATTATCCCAGTCCTACTTTTTATAACTAATGGAAATACCCGCGCTGCTGGAACGATTTATGGTAGTGGTATAATTAGGAAGACTACTGATGTAATTTACAAATTCCTTTGTGCCGTAAAAGCCTTCCAATACATTGTGAGCAGTAAAACATCCTCCGGCTTTCAACTTCGGGTCGATATCTTTAAAATATTGCGTATACCATTCCTTATCCGCATCGGAAAAAACAAAATCAAAAGGACCTTTCAGTTCTTTTACGATCACATGGGCATCTCCGAGCCGGGCATCAACATAATTAATTAATCCTGCCTTTTTAAGATTTTCAACCGCTTCATTATGACGTCCTTCATCAATTTCAATGGTGGTTAATTTACCCCCGGTTTTACTTAAAGCCCATGCAATCCATATCGTGGAGTGACCGGTTGAGGTACCAATTTCCAAAGCGGATTTGTAACCGTTTTTTACAACCAAATCATATAAGGTCTTGCCATCCTCGTAGGGGACATTCAGGTTATGCCATTTTCCTTTATGTGCATCCAGAAATTGCTGCACTTTCTGATCCAGTGAATTCTGATCTGTGGTTTCATCCTGTGCGAAACTAAAGCTAACTAAAAGATTAAAAATCAGAAATAACAAGATGGATAATAATTTGCCTTTACCCCGGTATTTCATAGACACTCCTTTCCGATAACGTTCTTTGACTCATAATTAAAGGAATAAAAACAAAATAGACAATTCCCAGGATCCTTGAAACAGACTGATTGAAATTCGGTAAAATGAATAAGTTATGAATGATTAAATTATTACCCAATTAGCTAAATAATGCTGTAAAAAGGTAATATAACATATAATATACAGCTGATATTTTTAATAATTACAGTTAATTATAATAATAAACGGTATTATTAGACATAAATATTAATTATTGTCAGTTTATAATTGAAATTTAAAAAATATTCATTTAATAATACAATATAATATTTATATAATTATATTAAATCAACCTAGTGATTTTTCATTATCGTTGAATATTTTAATGATATTGGCAATAATATAGTCGATTATTTAAAATAATATTATTTTTTAATCATTAAAATACACATACATTATAAATATGACATATTTTTTAAAAAATTTTAAATTTTAATTTCTAATTCTACTTTTGTACTGTTTTTAAAAAAGGGGGAATCAGAAGGAGCGAAGGATTGAAACCTTATAATTAAAACCATAACTAAACATGAAGAAAATCGAAGCCATCATCCGCAAATCAAGATTTGAGGATGTAAAAAATGCATTACATGCGGCAGGTATTGACTTCTTTACCTATTGGGATGTAACCGGGATAGGTAATGAAAGCGCAGGAGCCATATACAGGGCTACTGTTTATGAGACCCGTTTCATACAACGTCGAATTATTTCGTTCGTGGTTCGGGATCATTTAGTGGAAGGCGCCGTAGATGCACTTATCAAAGCATCGCGTACCGGCGAATTAGGGGATGGAAAAATATTCATCTCCGATATGGTTGAATCGATCCGGATCAGAACCGGCGAAAGAGGACCAGAGTCATTATACATTAAAGATTAATTAACTAAACCTAAAAAAATCATGGACATATCATCTTTATCCGTGTCGTTAGACACAGTATGGTTGTTAATTGCCTCGGCCCTTGTGTTTTTTATGCAAGCCGGATTCGCTTTGGTAGAGGCGGGATTTACTCGATCAAAAAACACTACCAATATTCTGATAAAAAACCTGATGGATTTCTGTATAGGTACTATATTTTTCTGGTTCCTTGGATATGGTTTGATGTTCGGAACCGGAAATGGTTTCATCGGCGTCGTGGAGTGGTTTGGCAAGGTGAATCATGGCGGCTCACTTCCCAATGAAGCTTTTCTGATTTTTCAGACTGTATTTGCAGCAACAGCAGCAACCATTGTATCGGGAGCAATGGCAGAGAGGACTAAGTTTATATCTTATTGTGTTTACAGCCTTATTATTTCAGCCATTATTTATCCCGTGACGGGGCATTGGGCCTGGGGCGGTGGATGGCTTTCAACTTTAAAGACCCCCTTTCATGATTTTGCCGGTTCAACCGTGGTGCATTCAATAGGGGGCTGGGTTGCCCTTACCGGCGCGATTGTTTTAGGTCCGCGTATAGGAAAGTATACCAATGGAAAAGCGAATCCAATATTAGGCCATTCATTGACATTAGGAACATTGGGCGTTTTTATTCTCTGGATAGGCTGGTTCGGATTCAATCCGGGATCGACTTTAAGTGCGGGAGATGCCGTCCTGATTTCTCATATCTATGTAACGACCAACATGGCTGCAGCGGCAGGAGGGTTAGCTACTTTAATTACTACCTGGTTACGTTATGGTAAACCGGGACTTTCCATGTCTTTAAACGGCGTGCTGGCGGGCTTAGTGGCAATTACAGCTCCTTGCGATACAGTAACCACCGGGGGTGCTTTGGTAATCGGCATAATGGCCGGAATTCTTGTTGTTTTCTCTGTCGAATTCATTGAAAAGGTATTAAAAGTTGATGACCCTGTCGGCGCTGTTTCTGTTCATGGAGTTTGCGGCGCATTCGGTACCCTCATGGTGGGAATTTTTGGAAAAGGCAACGGAGTCAGCGGGTTGTTATATGGAGGAGGCTGGAGCCAGTTCATAACCCAGCTGATTGGGGTTGTTTCTGCTGCCGCATGGGCTTTGGGTACCGGTTTTATTCTGTTCACTATTTTGAAAATGACCATAGGGCTCAGGGTGAGCAGTAATGAAGAAGAAAACGGTCTTGATTATTATGAGCATGGCGAAACTGCTTATAATATGTAATAAGATAAATTAATTGATTGCCAGCCTTAATATTTAAAACAAAGGGCCTCTCAGGGGCCCTCTGTTTTTTTGCATTTATTGGTCAATTCAACTATTGACCGTTTTGATTAGTTTCCGGATTCTTTTTATGCTTTGACTCTTTATTCTTCTTTGACTTCTTTGTACTCTTCCTGGAATTCGAACGGTTGAAACGCATCATAGGTCGTTGCTGCCTTGGTGTTGCCTGCATTTGAGATTGCTCATCAACACCCATTGGATTATTTTCTTCGGAAGTTTTGAGGTCATCATTGGAAATAGTTTTCCGGTTCCTGGGCATCCGGTTATATGTCGATATTTTACCTATACGATAACTGAAATTGATCTTGAAATTCATATTATGAAATACAGTGGTGCTGTTCTGATCGATCGTAGGGGAAACAATATTATTGTTAATCTTAAAGGAAGATGACAGGAAATTTTCGGCCCCGAACCCGATGCTTGCCCGCTTATCATTAAATTCTTTCTGCAGGCTCAGGCTGTATATTCCAAAACCGCCCTGTGAACCCTGAAGTTCCACTCTCCGGCCTCTGTAAAAACCGAAAAACTGAAATCCCCATCCATTGGCAATATTATAATTTCCGAATAACCGGTAGCCTTCCACCCAACCGTGGTTGCTTGCATTATATAGCGGGTTCGGGTCATTGTTATTCAGAGAGGCATAATAAATGTCTGTCCCGCCGCTCAGTGAAAATTTATTCGAAAGCGCTACATGTGCATAAAGACTGACGCCATAGGCATCTTCTTTTCCCACATTCAAATAGGTGGTTCGTATGGTATCACTTCCAAGAACCGATCTTATCCGTTGGATTGAATTATTCGTATTTCGCATGAAAGCGGAAATATTCAATGAAGTTCCTTTGAAAAAGTTACTATAGGATAGTTCGTAATTGTTGGTATACTCAGGACCGAGATCGGGGTTGCCATAGGAAATGCTTAAAGGATTGGAAGCATTGATATTGGGATTCAGGTAATTGATCGATGGCCGCTGAATCCTGCGGTTGTAAGCGGCCTTGATCGCGCTTCCCATCTTGAGCCGTCGCGAGAAGTTAATGCTCGGAACCAGAATTCCGTAAGAGGGTATGTTGATTGGAGATTCATTCAGGAAATTTGCGTTGATGGTGGTGTATTCATACCGGGCGCCGGCCATAAGGCTATAGTACTTAAATGCATTTAACGTATACGATATATACCCGGCAGAAACATTCTGAAGATAATTGAAATTATTCGTCAGTTGTGCATTTGCTGAAGGTACGAATTCACTGCTTGGGCCATCGGCTGTGAAATATTGGTAGTCACTGGCGACCTTTCTCGAAATATTCTTGCCGCCGAATTCCAGCATCTGGTTTTTCCCGATGGGACTCTGGTAATCCAATTGAAAAGTCAATTCCCGGTCATAACTCTGGTTATCATTTTTAAGCCGGCTTACTATATTGTAATCCGTTTCGTCAAGAATATTATTCAAATAATTGTTGGTTCTGTTGTTACGGCTGTAAAGAACCATGAAGCTGAGTTCCTGCTGGGGTTTGTTAAAATCATGCGTATAGGTACCGCTTACGTCAATGGTTCCCGATAAATCTTTAGTGTTCACATCTCTTAAGGAACTGTTTGTCAACGAGTCTTCCACCAGGGTTTGGGTAGACAGCCTATTCTGGAAATTATTAAAATTTCTTCTACCGTACCGGGCTGAGGCGGTGATAGAATTTTTCTTGTTGATCTCGTAATCCCAACCAAAATGGAGGTTGCCGAATAAACCGTTATTCCTGGTATCCGCACTTTGTAAATTCAGGGACTGGGTTCCGTTCTGCCCGATGGTGGTTTGTGCATTGTCAAAACTACCTTTCACATTATAATTACCTCTTCCGAATCCTCCGAGTGAAAAACCCATTTTGCCATGCTGATAGGCTGCATTCAACCCCCCGTTTGATCCCCGCATACCCGCGCTTCCCCTGATGTTGACTGAAAACCCTTCGAGGCGATCTTTTTTAAGGTTAATATTGATAATTCCGGCAGTTCCTTCAGCATCATATTTTGCCGACGGAGAAGTAATCACTTCAACATTTTTGATCTGATCGGCCGGAATTTGCTGTAAGGCATCGGCTACGCTGTTTGCGGTAATGGTGGAAGGCTTGTTATTAATAAGCACTTTCACATTATCAGATCCTCTCAAAGAAACATTACCATCCATATCGACGGATAACATGGGAACCCTTCTTAACACATCCGCAGCATCCCCGCCTTTGGTGGTCGCGTCATTTTCGGCATTATAAACCAGGCGGTCTACCTTTTCTTCCACCAGGGGTTTCTGTCCTGTTACCGTTACCTCATTAAGGACCTTAACACTTGGGCTGATTATTACCGTTCCAAGGTTAATATTATTTTTTGAGTCGGAAAGCGAAATATTTTTAAATGTTTTTGACTGGTACCCTATGAAGGATAAAACAACATTGTAAGTGCCAGAGGATATTTTACTGATGGTAAACTTTCCTTTCTCATCACAAATGGCTCCATTGACAGGCTTTTCCGTTTTGGGATTCATCAAGGCGACGGTCGCGAAATCGACCGGTTGACGGTTTGTAGAATCCAGAACGACACCCGATATTTTTCCGGTACCGGGTGTTGAAGAGGAATATTGAGAAGTCCTGCCTCCAGAGCTGGCTCCACCGGGATACTGAGCAAATGACCAGGCCGGAATTATCATAATCGATAGAACGAGTCCGAAAAGTTTTATTCGAATTCCCATTGAATTTAAAGTTTATTGTTAAATAATGTTAAGAACATCTAAGAATAATACAATAAATTTACCCAAGTTGAATTCGACAATTTTAGATTTTAGATGTAGGTCAGTATTTTATAGATGGACAGCTTAATTATTCGACGCATTCAAACGGGGCTGGATGGATAAATTGGAATGAGATCCTATTTTTGCATTATATAATCTAAATGATACAGTCATATATACACCGGTACCGGGTATTCTTACTTCACTTATCCTTCTGGTTGGTTTATTTTTCCTTTTCACTTTATCAGATTAGCTCTTTCCATCATGGCGGTGAATACAACTGGCTGAACTCATTTTTATTCGCCCTGGCACAAATGGTATTCATGATAATTATTGCTTACCTGAATTACGCAGTACTACTCCCTCGTTTTTTGAAGAATAAAAAGATCTGGAAATACCTTTTGGAATTTTCATTGCCATTTATTGTCCTAATTTCAATAAAGATTAACCTGATTCGATTCCTGGTCGACGGTTATGCTCACAGGGATTGGTATTTTTATTCAAAGATTTATGTCATTCATACGACGGTAATCACCCTGTTCATTGTCATCTTTGTCGGAATGCTAAGGTTCGCGGAAGACTGGTTTGAATTCGAAGCCAAAACCCGGGAAATCGAAAATGAAAGATTAAACGCAGAATTAAAGTTTCTCAGGGCGCAGATCAACCCGCATTTTTTGTTCAATACGCTTAATAATCTCTATTACCTGGCCTATAAACAATCTCCCAATACAACCGTGGTAGTGGATAAATTATCACAGATGATGAGGTATATGATTTATGAAACAAATCAACCAAAAGTAATGTTAACTAAGGAGATTGAATATATGCAGAATTATATCAGTCTTGAAAAGCTAAGAATTAATGACGGGATCCCGATTCATTTCGAAATAAAAGGAGACCCAACCCCGCATAGAATCGCCCCTATGATCCTTATTACGTTTCTTGAAAATGCATTCAAACACGGCATCACTAATAATATTCCTGACGCGTGGATCGATATTTCGCTGGAGTTGAGGAAAAATCAAATGATTTTTATGGTCAATAACAGCAAACAGAAAGTCAAAATTGATAGTGAGAATAGTAATCTTACAGGCATTGGCCTGCAGAATGTAAGAAGGAGGCTTGATCTGAGTTATTCCGGACAATATGAACTGAAATTGGAGGACCAGCCGGAATCCTTTCGGGTACAATTAATTATATTTCTCTCATGACCATATCCTGTATTGTTGTTGAAGATGAACCTTTGGCCAGGAACCTGCTGACCGAGTATATTAATAAAGTCCCTGTACTCAAACTTGTAAAATCCTGTTCCGATTCCATGGAAGCCATTGAGACGTTAAATTCGGCTAAGGTGGATCTCATGTTCCTGGATGTGCAGATGCCTGAACTTTCAGGCATTTCTCTTTTGCACATTTTACAGAAAAAACCACTCGTCGTCCTGACTACTGCCTATTCGGAATATGCCATAGAAGGATATGAACTGGATGTTGTGGATTATCTGCTTAAACCGATCACGATGGAAAGGTTTTTAAAAGCTATCGATAAGGTAGGTCAGCGACTCCAGCATTCACCATCCGGGTACGATCATTCGAAAGAAAACAACGATACTAAAAAGCGATTTGTATTTGTAAAAGACGGAAATAAGCTGGTGCGATTGCAATGGGATGACATATTATATATTGAAGGATTAAAAGACTACGTAATTATTCATACTCCCAGGCAAAAAGTTGTTACCCTGCAGAGATTGAAATCACTGGAAGAACAACTTCCGCAGAATGAATTCATTCGTGTGCATAATTCTTACATCATTTCTTTAAAAAAAATTGATTCCATCCTCAAGGACCAGGTCCAGATAGGAGAAGTTATGATCCCGGTAGGAGATACGTACAGGAAATCTTTCCGGGATTATGTAAATAAAAACCATTTGAATTAAATTAATATTTTTATATGCCCTGTTGTGATCAATAGAAATGCGATCGCCCTTCTATTTTCGATACTCTTACCCTGCCTGGCCTCAGGGCAATACAAGTTTGCATTATATGTAAAATCCGGTATTCAATCTACGTACCAGCATGACGATCTTGCTTCACCCTACAATTATCACCGGGGGAATGTACCTGCGGGTATTCTTCTCGAATTAAAAGGAAATAAAACAGATCAATGGTTACAATTAAATTACCTGAGATCAACATTACGCTCTTCCTTATTCGGAACCCTGGGCAGTGAAAGTCATTCTGCATCCTATACGGCTTTAGAAGCTTCGTATTCCTTTCTTTTTCTACTTAAGCGTTTTCACGAGGGAAAATATGAATTCCTCGCCGGCCCTTCCTGGCTTTCCCGGTTCAACGGCCGGGATTACAATTATGGGGGAGGACTGGAGGATGAAACATTTTTTGAGATGTTCTCCAACCTGGATGTCGACCTGGTTTTATTATGCAGCATTTCAAATCAAATTAGTATACGCATTACCAACTCGACATCATTAATGGGATTATCTTTCAGAAACCCCTATGAAATATCCAATGATGCCATCGGGGCTGAAGGCACTTTCCATTCCATCCCGGTCGCTTTTCTTCATCTATCCTCTTTAAACTTCCCCGGAACTATGTTTTATAACCGGGTTGAATTAAAAGGCAGCTATTCGGCTTCGATGCATTGGAAAATTTTTCTAAGCCCGGGACTTACCACTTTTATTTTTCATAAACCGGTGATTTCAAAAACAATAGAACCGGGAATTCTATTCGGACTAGGGTATATATTCAAATGAAAATACCACTCATCATATTTTCATTGATGATCATTTCCATCACGGGATGTGAAAAATTATTTCTTCCTCCGGATCCCCATGATAACCCTGTTTCAGATTTTGATATACTCTGGAATGAATTCAACGATCATTACAGCTTGTTTGAATTTAAACATATCAACTGGGATTCAGTGTATGAAATTTACAAGCCATTGGTAAAGGATAATTCCACCCCGGAGCAACTTTTCAGCGTGATGGAAAATATGCTTTATATATTGAATGACGGACACGTGTATCTTATTTCACCATTCAGGGCCATTGCATCCAATGATTTATTCAAACAGATGAAACAAAGAAATTTTTCGTTCCCGATTATTGAAAAGAATTACCTGATTCAACCCGAACATTCATCATGGGGCGGACACTTTATTTATGCCAAAGTAAGTCCCGATATCGGATATATCCGAATCCCTACATTTGAAGATGTTGATTTTGCAAGAGTGGATGACTGGGTAAAAGGTATCGATGGAATCCTTGAAGAATATGGGAATGTAAAGGGATTGATCATTGATATCCGGGATAACGGCGGGGGAGATGCTTTTAACAGCCAGGCTATTGCAGACAGGTTTGCGGACAAAAAAAGATTATTTGCCTATGGCTTTTCAAGAAGCGGTCCGGGTTATAATGATTTTTCCAAGCCTTATGAATGGAATATATCTCCGACTGGAAGATCATTTAAGAAACCAGTAGCCCTTTTGACTAACCGATGGACGGCCAGTGCAGCCGAACGGTTTGTTCTTGCCATGCGAATAATACCTTCTGTAACGATTATCGGTGATACTACTGAAGGAGCATTCCCGCATGCCGTTCCCAGGGAATTGCCCAACGGATGGTCATACAGGGTGACGGTCGGAGTGGTCATCGATGCAAAGAGAGTCAACTATGAAGGCCGGGGAATACCTCCCGATATACCGGTTGAAATTTCCAGGCAGGATTCAATAAGCGGGAAAGATACCATCCTGGAAAAAGCAATCGAAATTTTGAAATAATTTAGTAATATGGATTATCTTGATGGTTATGCGAATTAATTATCTTGAAATTTATATGACATTATTGAGTTTGAAATTATTTGTATTTAGTTAAAGATGAATTTGATAAAAATGATATAAATAACTGAATTACAATATAATATATGTATTTATCAAAGGGCGGCTATAGAAATTGTATGTAAATGAATACCTATTTGGAGAAGAAAAATTGAATGCATTTAATGTTATCGTTACAAAAAACATGAATTATTTAAAAATTTATTACGAATGGGATATACTTTTATATGATAAATTAATTGAAATCCGTTAAAATATTTTCATTTTACATTGAGTTCACGTAGTAATATGTCAAAAAAAAGTATAATACACGAATAAAAGTCATGAAATCATTAAATCTGCTTAGTTTACTTTTAATTATTCTATTTTTTTTCGGTTGTAATTCAAAGAAAAGCTCCGGGCAGCAGGCCTCATTAAAAAATAAGGCGGAAAATGCGAATGTTCAGATAATCGTTTATGGCAGCCCGGATTGTATTCATTGTATAAGATTTCAACATATTCTGGATTCTGCAAAGCTTTTATATGTATTCAAGCCTGTTACTGAGGATACTGCCCTCTTCAAAGAAATGATGGAAAAAATTCATAAAGCCAATATTAGGGGATACATTCAGTACCCTGTTGTGGATGTAAACGGAAAAATTCTTGTCCATCCGCCGTTGGATGAGCTGATCAAGTATTTAAAATAGGCAAAAGCCATAATTCAAAAATTATAATTAACCATCGGGAACATTCTTCGAAATCCCCTGATACGGGTTTTTTATCAAGTTATTATTTCTGTCGAAATCAATTAAAATATCAGCTCCGCAAGGTTTTTCAATAGTTGTCATCAAAGAATTGACCGGTAAGAAGATAACCATGCTCAAACAATTATTCAGGACTAATAATGAAAGTGGTAAGATCAATGCAGTTTTATTGTTGTTGCGGGTATGTACGGCCGCTTTTTTGCTTACACATGGAATTCCAAAATTAAATTCATTATTAGAAGGGGGAGAAATTAAATTTGCTGACCCGATCGGATTGGGGCCGGAGATGTCCTTAATCCTTGTGGTTTTTGCCGAGGCCTTTTGTTCTGCATTAATAATGATAGGACTGGGAACCCGGCTGGCCTCTATTCCGCTTATAATTAATATGATGGTTATCGTTTTTATAGTCCACCTACACGATCCTTTTTCCAGGAAGGAATTGCCTTTATTTTACCTGATCATTTTTATTTCTTTATTTGTCCTTGGCAGTGGTAAATATTCCTTTGATCATCTTATTTTCAATCGAATATCCAAATAAAAGAAAAGGAATTTGATCAGATTATCTCAGACATGCATACGCTTTATTACCTGGTTAATGTTGTCAGTAAATTTTCTGCTATTACACTTATCTATTTATGCACAAACAAATGATATAAAAGACCGTAATTCCATCCAGGCCTATCAATTGCACATTCATCCGGTGAAAGATGAAATTACAATCGACGGCAGACTTGATGAAGAAACCTGGCAATCCGCCGCTGTTGCGAAAAATTTCTGGATGAGTTATCCGGTGGATAACCGACATGCAGAGGATGACGTTCGGACTGAAGTCAAAATGGCCTATGATCAAAATTATATTTACCTGGGAGTGACCTGTTACGGAACAAATAATCATGTTATCCGTACCTTGAAAAGAGATGTTGATTTCGAAAGGGGAGATGGTTTTGAAGTTGTCATTGATCCGGTGAATGAAAAGACCAATGGATATGCCTTTGGCGTGAACCCGCTGGGTGTACAGACTGAATTTCTTATTACAGGGCAAACCGGGAGAAAGACCGATGATATTCAGCCGGGCCAGGATCGGCAGGGAGTCAATCTTGCCTGGGACAATAAATGGTTTTCCAAGGTCAGGATTTACGGGAATAGATATACAATTGAGATTGCCATACCTTTCAAAACCATTCATTATAAAGAAGATAAAAAACAATGGGGAATCAATTTTGCCAGACTGATCGCCAAATCCAATTCCATACAAACATGGACTCATGTCCCGCTGGAATTTTACCAGTTGGATCTGGGCTATACCGGAACGCTGGTTTGGGATATGCCTCCACATAAAACCGGTGGAGATATATCCTTGATTCCTTATGTTCTCGGTTCTTCTACTGAAGATTGGGAAAACGGCATTCCCAGGAAACAGGACGTGGAAGCCGGCATGGATGCAAAAGTTGCTGTGGGTTCCAATCTGAACCTCGATCTTACTATCAATCCTGATTTTTCGCAGGTTGAAGTAGATCAGCAGGTAACTAACCTTACGCTTTTTGATATCCAGTTCCCGGAAAAGCGATTATTTTTCCTGGATAACAGTGATATTTTCGGGGATTTCGGGATTCCGCCCATGCGACCTTTTTTTTCCCGGAAGATCGGGTTGGATCCGGATGGGAATTCTATCCCTATCCTGTATGGGGCCCGCTTGAGCGGTAATCTCAACAAAGATCTCCGGATCGGGGCGATGAATCTGCAAACCCGGAGAGCAGGCACATTTGAACCGCAGAACTATACGGCATTAGCCTTTCACCAGCAGGTGCTGGCCAGGTCCATTATCAAGGGGTATTTCTTCAATCGTCAGAATTTCAGCAGTAAATCTCCGGATTATGATCGTGTTCCCGGCCTTGAATTTCAATACCTCTCACCGAATGGAAGATTTCAGACATTTGCAGGGTTCGGTAAATCACTGAGTCCGGGTAAAAAATCGGGGAATTCATTTTATAATTCTGGCATTGGCTATGACGACCGGCATATCAGCGTTTATACCAACCTGGCCGGAATCGGTGATAATTATATTTCAGATATGGGTTTTTTCTCAGCCCAGGATCATTACGATGCCAGGAGGGATACATTGATCCCCCTGGGTTATAATCATTGGTTCACCCGGTTCAGCTATACCTTTTATCCTGAAAGCGAAAAAATCCTTTCCCATCAGATCGGATTCCGGAATGTATGGGATATGAATACTGATTTTCAGAATTTCAATAATGACATTTCCGTTAATTACGATATTCTGTTTAAGAGTACTGCCAGGATCAATTTTACCTATACGGTCAGTCGTACTCACCTGCCTTTTCCATTCTCTTTTGTGGAAGGGGATACCCTGAACCCCGGTAAATACCTGTATACATATGCCGAACTAAAAAGTAAAACTGATGACAGAAAATTGTTTAGCGGCTATGCAGGAATACAATACGGGAGCTTTTATAACGGTTTCCGAATCCAGTACATGGCCGGTATCAATTACAGGGCACAGCCCTGGGGGAATTTTGAAATCCAGTTTGAACGGAATGACCTCAGCTTTCCCGAATTCAACGGCGACGGTACGTTGTATCTCATCGCACCAAAATTCGAATTTGATTTTTCGAGGTCGATTTACTGGACCACCTTCCTTCAATATAATACCCAGGAAGACAATTTTAATATCAACAGCCGCCTTCAATGGCGATTCCAGCCGATGTCGGATATATACCTGGTTTACACGGATAATTACTTTTTAGATATTTGGGGCCCCCGAAACAGAGCGCTGGTAGTTAAAATGAATTACTGGCTTAACCTCTAGAATAACTACTATAGTAAACTCCAATCTTCTATTTCTGGCTTTTAAAAAGAAGATCTCATAGGATATACAAGTTATGAAAATTGGAAATTGTGACTTATTTGATCACTGTTATTTGTATTTTGAAATATAATTGTCTTTACCAGAATTAATAAGAGATTTCTTTCGGTTATTTTTCATCCGATCCTACATTTCAGTTTCAAAGAGAACATCTTTTTGTTTTTTACCGCTGATGGTATTGTTTTCCATTTCGGGTTTGGAACCGTTTTTATATATAAACACAGCAGCTTTTTGCGTTCCATTTTCCGTGTCGCGGATGATATTATTTTTAATCACCAGGTTTTTGGCTGGGGAGTTAATGGATATTCCGTACCCGCCATCCTTCGTTCCGTTATTTTCGATAATATTATTTTCGAAGGTGTTGTTATTAGGTGCGTTGGCGGCGGTCTCGCCCCTTAGATTGACGCCATCACTGGCATTTTCATAGATATGATTACCGTCAAAAAGGACATCGGTATCCTTATGGCCGGTACAAATGCCGAATCTTCCATTATTATAGAAATCGTTGTTTTTAACCAGACTATGATGCACACGCCAGCAAATGAATAAGCCGTCAACGGCATTATTGTGCACCTTATTATTTTCAATAACGGTCAGGGGGGAGCCGGTGCCGGGGTGCATGCCAATATCGCCGCTGCCACTGACTTCGGAGTTAAGTATGGAAATGTTTTCCGTGATTTGCCAGCTAATTCCTTCGCCGTTGAAATCTTTAACCCGCACACTGTCGACCGTTACATGTTTGGATTTAAACATAAAAATACCCGCGCTGTTACAACCGTCTGCCATGAAATTTTTAGCCTTATTACCGTCAACCATTAAATGACTGATTTTTACGTTTTCAGCATTAACCACTTCAATCACAGAGCTTGCGTTGGAAACCAAACCATTATGATCGGCGCGGTAATCCCGCATCAGGTACGAATCGATATAGATTACGTGATCTTCAATGGCTGTGATAAGGGCGGTGGAAACATTCCAGCACGAGTTGTTATCATCATCGGTAACCTGAATCCGCATGCCCGGCAAAAATCCGGTGGGATCTTCCACTGTCAGCTTCAGCTCTCCGTAGTCGGCATCCACGGTATAATGCGTCTGAACGCCATCGGTTTTATGAAGAACGGTTGATAAGCCAGCTCCTATTAAATTGACATTGGAACGGAGATACACGGGAGACTGTATTTCAAAAGTCCCGGCGGTTAGAATTACAGTCCCGCCTTCCGGGGCTATATTATCGATGGCATATTGGATGGCTTTATTGGTAAAACCTGTTACGTCGGCTCCGGGTCCGCCAACCGTTAAGGTCTTTTCTACAGTCTTTGGCGTTACCAGGGCATCTACCTTAAACTTACCTGGTTGCGAAAGTGCAGTAAGGCCAACCAGTAAAAATGGAATTATGGCTAAATGTTTCATGGGGGAAATTTTTAATTGAATACAATTTAATAATTTGGATTGTATTTTTATAACAATTTGTACATTCCCTTTCCTTTCAAAAAAATTTACCGGGCTGGCATCAAATCCGGATTATTCTTACCTTAGGCGGCCTACGTATCACTGAATACAATATAATGAAAACTTATACTACTGTTGCGACAATTTTTTGCCTTATGAGTTTGAATGTAAAATCGCAGGATTTACCAGGAAAATATTTCAAATCCTTTGATGGTACGAATATTTATTATGAGGTAAAAGGGGAGGGATTTCCTGTGGTCCTGGTACATGGATTTATTGTAGACGGGGAATCATGGAAATCCAAACCAGTCTACAAGGATCTTCTGGATGCAGGATATAAGGTGATCACCCTCGATATGCGGGGCAACGGGCATTCCGATAAGCCTCATGACCCGGCAGCCTATGAAAACGATGCAGAAGCAAAGGACATCATGGGGCTGCTGGATTTTCTCGGAATTAAAAACTATGATGTGGTCGGATATTCCAGGGGATCAATTATTACCTCCCGGTTACTGGTCATCGATCAGCGTGTGGCAAAAGCAATTATGGGAGGTATGGGTGCTGATTTCACAAACCCCGAATGGCCCAGGAGGATCATGTTTTATAATGCCCTGATGGGAAAAGACGTGCCTGAACTTGCCGATATGGTGAAGCATGTTCAGGAAGCAGGATTGGACCAATTGGCCCTGGCCTACCTGCAGAAAGCCCAGCCTTCCACCAGTAAAGAAGAGCTGGCAAAAATTAAACAACCGGTCCTTGTTATTTGCGGGACAGAAGATACGGATAACGGGTCAGCTAGCAAATTGTCAAAACTTATTCCACATTCAAAATATGTAAATGTTCCCGGCAACCATGGCCAGGCGTACGGGACGGAGGAGTTCGGGGAGAAGGTGGTTTCGTTTTTAGGCGGATGATCAATAATCCGGCATAAGCCACCATGCAATATTTCGAATATCGATAGTAGGGTCTCCCTGTCATGGTAAGATTTCCGCGCCCTGGCATAAACTCCTTGCCGTGGTTGGTGTCTTCGCGATCCACTTCCTGTGAATCCTTCGTTAAGGGGTTTTTGGATCCTAATTTTGTTTTTGTTATTAGCGGCCTGTTGGTCAGGAGCGAGATAATTTTTAAACGATTTATTTTCTGTAACCGGATTTATTTTCAAATAGCAATTATTATTCTTATCTGTCCGGCCAATGATGAGCTATTCATTTCTCAATACTTCCGAAGGATTAGTTTGCGCTACTTTGAAAGTCCGGCTGCCGATCATTATCAAAGCGATGGACACAACGGCTACGGTTCCGGAGAATAAATCAAGTATGCTTATCGGAGCATGATAAACTAAAAGTGGTAAAATTACCTGTGTAAAAAATAAATAGGTTACAGGTATGGCTATTACGGCGGATATAACCAATAATACCATAAAATTTTTCCCCATCATAAATACAAGATTATTGATTCCTGCGCCCATTACTTTGCGGATTCCGATTTCCTTTTTCTTCGTTTCGGTAGAGAAAACGACCATTCCGAATAAGCCTAATGCCGAAATAGTTATAGCCACAACGGCACTGATCCCGATGATCTTGATCACGCTTAATGCGATTTCGTAATATTCTTTAATTTCATCATTATAGAAATCAGCATCCAATGGATGGTAAGGATCGATTTTTTTCCATGCTTTTTTAATCCGGGCCAGTGTAAAAGGAAGGTTATCGGAATGAATTCTGGCGTTAATGAAACGAAGGTGTTTTTTTGAATACCGGAACATAAATGGGCCAATTTTATTCTGGACAACGGCACCGTATTGAAAGTCTTTTACAACTCCGACGATCGTCAGGTCATTTCCATTTTCTGTTACAACTTCTCCGATTGCTTTATCCGGGTTACCCTTTGCGATATTCAATCGTTTCAGTAGTTGTTCATTTACAATTACACTTCGGTTTAAGGCATTTCCCGGGCTAACAACAAAATTTTCGCCTGCAATGAGTTTGTGTTGCAGGTTAGGTATATAATTTTCATCAGTTTCATTGTAGGCTGTCTGGGCAGAGTCCATAGGGTCTTTATACTTCACATAAGTATCATAATACCCTCCTGTGCCGGTTATCATTGTACAAGCAGACAATCCTGTAATTTCCGGTATCTTTGATAATTCGGCCCTGACTATATCTTCCTTGTTTCCCTGAAGGTAGATATTAAGGACATGATCGGAATTAAAACCCAGATCGAATGAAATAAAATTCCTGTATTGACTATAAGAGATAATGGTGGTCGTGATAAAAATTAATGAAAAGGTGTATTGAGTGGTAATCAAGGCCTTTCGCATATTAATGAACCTGAATACTTTGACCGAGGAAGAGCTTTTCATCACTTTTAATACATTTATCCTTGAATAATACAAGGCCGGTAGAAAACCCGCCAGAAATCCCAACAGGAGCGCAAAGGATATAAAGTATACGATGATCCCAAACGACAATCTCATAGTTACCAAACCTTTAATTTCTCCGGATAGGGATAGGATCGTAGGCCTTAAAAACAAAAAAATAGATATTGCAATAACCAGGGCAAAAAGTGAAATTATTATGGATTCAGCCATAAACTGCATAAGAACCTGGTTTTTTTGGGCGCCAATTATTTTTCGGATACCCACCTCATGCATTCGCCGGAAAGAGCGCGCAATGGAAAGATTCGCATAATTAAAACACGCCGATAAAAGAACGACAAACACCAATCCGAAGATGAACCAAATAGTTCCGGCAGGCATAATGGGTTCGATCTGATTGCCAAGATTTTCCCCTGTTTCAATTTTATTTAAAGATTGAAGCCTGAGGTTCATTTCGAATTTATGGCCGGGAATCATACTGTTTTCGAAACTACTTAAGCGATTCAGTCCTTTCCGGACAGCATTTATATTCCCGTTTTCCGGAAGAAGAAGATAAACATAAGTGTCCCATGTATGCCCCCATTTCCTTTCATCAGGATTATCATTTAAAATTGTATTTAGAGAAGAAAAAGAACAAAGGGCATCAAAATGCATGTGGGAGAACCTCGGTATGTCCTTCAACACACCGGTTACTAAATAAGATTGATCTTTCGGATTCGCATAGTTTTTCTTAAAAACGACCATTTTGCCCATTGGATCGGCATTGCCAAAAAGCTTTCGTGCCGTGGTCTCGGTTAAAACAACAGAATAGGGTTCTCTAAGTGCCGTCTTCGGATTTCCTTCCAGCATGGGAAAGGAAAAAATATTAAAAAGAGAAGATTCAGACCAGAAACCGGTTATAGGAAATGATCTGTCGTCTATCTGGTAATTTCCATTATAAAACTTTTTCATTATCACCATATCTTCGATACCGGGAATAGTAGCATTGATTTCATTACCGGCCTCTCTGGATGTGGAAGCGAAAGATTGGGTTTCTTTGTCCTCTGTTTTGTAATCTTCAATTACGCGGTAGATCCTGTTTTTTTTGACATTGAACTGATCATAGGAATGGAGGTCATGCAGGAAAGATATAAGTAACAAGCCGACAGCCATACTGATGGCAAGACCCGTAATGTTGATGACTGAGAAGAGTTTATTCCGTGCGATATTTCTTCCGGATGTTTTGACATAACTTCCGATCATGATCCAATTAATTAAATATTTTAAAAAATCAGGTTTATTGAGAGTATAGGGCCTGAGAAATTTAAAAACATCGAGAATATAAATGATCCGAGCCTTTCGGCGACCTTTGGTTTTCAGGTTTCTTTGGAAATATTCATTTAAATCGCCCTGCAGATCTTCCAGCAGTTCCGGTTTGCAGTACCATTCCAGGAAATGTCGGGCCCAGCGGGGAGGATGGGCAGGGGAATGATTGAATTTTCTTTTATTCATTTCGTAAAACATCCGAAGGATTGGCTTGTGCCACTTTAATTGTTTGAGAACTGATGAGGACGACTGCAATCATCAGCACAATCAGGGTGCCGGTAAATAATTCAGGTAATCCGATTGGAGGATGGTAAACGATATC
Source organism: uncultured Roseivirgaceae bacterium (assembly GCA_964395765.1). Classification (GTDB taxonomy): domain Bacteria; phylum Bacteroidota; class Bacteroidia; order Cytophagales; family Cyclobacteriaceae; genus DATDPY01. Next base: position 23,164 of record CAYNCU010000018.1, read on the forward strand.
GGCCAAAATTATTTTTTTAAATACAAGGTATGTAACCGGGATGGCAATGAACGCGGAAACGGAAAGAAGAAAAATAAAACTTTTACTTAACAGGTAAATCAGATTCCCTATCCCTGCACCAAACACTTTACGTATACTTATCTCCCTTATCTTGGTTTGTGTAGAATACACTACCATTCCCAATAAGCCCATAGATGCGATGATAATTGCTAACAGGGACAGAAACCCTATAGCCTTCATCATAGAAGAATATTCGCTATATGCGTCTTTAATCATGTCATTGTAAAAATATGTTTCCAGGGGATGTATATTATCGATCTTTTTCCATGCTTTTTCAATATTTTTCATAGTAGGCTGAATATTATCGGGTTGAATTTTTACATTCAGGTACTGAAAATCCTTGGTTGTTTGACGAAACATAAAAGGGCCTATTTTGCTATCGACTTTTCCATAATGAAAATCCTTAACTACCCCGATAATCTGTGCTTTTTTATTATCGAAAGTCAGCATTTCCCCGACAGCCTGGTTGGGATCATTATTTTTGAAATTCAATTGTTTTAATAATTGCTGATTTACAATAACTTCATCTTCAGTACTGCCTTCCGGCTTTGGCCTGAAATTATGGCCAGCAATCAATGCGATTTTGAGATTCGGAATATAATTCTCATCTACCAGGTTATAATCTACCTGAATTGAATCCATAGGGTCCTTATATTTAACGTCATCTCCCCAGTAGCTTCCTATGCTGGTGATCATGGCTGATTTGGAAATACTGGTTATTCCGGGTAGGGCTGATAATTCATTGGCGACAACGTCCGCCTTGTTGCCCTGCAGGTCAATATTCAAAATATTATCCGTGCTGAAGCCAAGATCAAAATTCAGGAAATGCTTATATTGATTGTAGAGGATCACAGTTGATGTAATGAATATAATACATATGATGTATTGAAATGTGATCAAAGATTTCCGGAAGCTGACAAGCCTGAAAATTTTTACGGAAGATAAATTTTTAATTACGCGAAGCACATTGATCCTGGCATAAAAAAGAGCAGGAATCAGGCCGGCAATTATTCCTATTAACAAGGCAAAAACAATAAATTCAATAATTTGCAAGAACGATATTTGAAGGGTAACCAATTGCTTCAATTGATCCTCCAATGAAAGGAAAAAAGGACGCAGGAAAACAAAAATGATAAAGGCAAATAGTAGGGCAATTAATGAAATCAGGATGGATTCGACCAGGAATTGAATTAAAACCTGGCTCCTGTAGGCACCGATAACCTTTCGTATCCCTACCTCTCTGGATCGCCTTAAAGACCTTGCGATGGACAGGTTAGTATAATTAAAGCAGGCGGACAATAAAACAACCAGGGAAAGTCCGATTAAAAGCCATAAGGTACTTCGGGTGATGGTGTAACCAATTTCATTATAAAGGTCCTTGTTAATGATTACATCAGATAGGGGTTGAAGTTTAAGGTAAATTTTAGCATTCTGATCCGGCGCTTTATCATTTTCAGATTTACTGATACGGTCCAAATTAGCCTGAACATTTTGAACATTCCCATCCTGTGGAAGAAGCAGGTAAACATAATTTTGCCATATATTACCCCATTTCCAGACATAATCTTTGTTTTTATTTATAATATCAAGGGTTGAAAATGAGCCGAGAACGTCAAATTTTAAATGAGAGAATTTAGGAATGTCCTTCATCACACCCGTTACCGTATAATTTCCGTCGCTATAGAAATAGCCACTGTTTTTTATTTTTAATATTTTACCGAGAGGGTCCGAATTATTAAAAAGTTTACGTGCCGTAGTCTCAGTCAGAACGACAGAAAAGGGTTGATTCAAAGCCGTTGCCGGATTGCCTTCCAGTAAAGAGAAAGAAAATACATCGAAGAAAGTAGAATCAGCCCATAAACCCCGAAGATTCACGATTTTAGATCCTACTTCAAAATCGCCTCCGATGCTTTTTTTCATTATAACCGTTTTTTCAATACCCGGTACAGATTCCCTGATCTTTCTTCCTGCCTCGATGGAGGTCGAGGCGTAATGTCCTACCGGCTGACCGGTATATTTATAATCATCAATAACACGGTAGATCCTGTCCTTATTCTTCTGAAAATTGTCATAAGACATTATATCATGAATAAAAGCAATTAATAGCAGTCCGACCGACATGCTCACTGCCAATCCGGTAATATTTATCGCAGAAAAGAGTTTATTTCTGACAATATTCCTTCCTGAGGTTTTAATATAACTTCCTATCATAATCCAGTTAATTAAGAGTTTCAGAAAATCGGGTTTGTTGAGAGTATAGGGTCTGAGAAATTTGAATACATCGATAATATAAATAAGACGGGCTCTTCTCCGGCCTTTACTATTCAGGTTCCGGTCAAAATATTCATTCAGGTCGCCTTGCAGGTCTTCCAGAAGATCCGGCCGGCAGTACCATTTGAGAAAGCGCTGTGCACAATAGGGGGGGTGAATATTTTTATTTTGGGTCATTAAAATTGGTCTTCGTTATTAGCGGCCTGAAGGTCAGAAGTTGCATTTTTTAAATAACTTATCTTTCAATTTGATTGCATTTAATATAGTGCTTACTTGTATTAACTGTCCGACTCCTAATCAGATACTGTTAAGGGCAATTTCAGGGATCCGGTTCCACAACTGGTCGCGGATCTCACGAGCTTTAAGGATAGCGGCCTTCCCTCCACTGGTGATGGAATAATACCTTTTCCTTTTACCTCCTCTTACTTTAGTGGATTCACCCAGATGGCTTTTTACCAGGCCTTTTGATTCGAGGCGGTTAAGAACGGCATGAACAACGCCCAGTCTTACCTTGCGGCCGGTATGACTGCTCAATTCATCACAAATTCCCACACTGTAGGCGTCATTCATCAGGGCAGCGATGGACAGTAGGACAAGTTCTTCGAATTCACCAAGGTTAGTTCCCTTCATATTGATCGTTATTTATATACATTGAATCAGTAAGCATAAATAAATGAAAATCAAGACAATAAAAATCTACTTAGATAATCTGACTGTCTATTAAAACATTTATTACGTAAATGTATGTAAAATACAATTAAACACAATAATCGAGGGCAAATTTTCTAATAAAGCGACCAGGAGAGGCATTTCAGCAGGATAAAAATTCAATTCAAGCTGTATTCAATTCTAATGAAATTAATCGCGATAAGCTTGCAATAAGTAGAATAAGGTGCATATTTGCCTTTCTATTTAATACAATTATTTAATTATTATGAAAAAAGGAGTAGTAAAATTCTTTAATACCTCGAAAGGTTACGGGTTTATTAAACCCTCTGATTCCAGTGAAGACATTTTCGTACATCAGACCGGTCTCATCGATCAGGTCCGTGAAAATGATGAAGTACAATTTGAAGTGGAACAAGGCAAAAAAGGCTTAAATGCTGTAAACGTTGAATTGGTCCGATAATTCGTACACGAGATAAAATTAAAGATTGGAGCCACCTTTTGAAGGTGGCTTTTTTTATGGCAAGAAGATAATTGATTACTTAATATTATAATTTTTATTTATTGTTAGTTCCTTCCGAATTTGTAGCTTTGGGCCTTAATTTATTAAACCACCTTATTCCTAACTCAATGAAATTTATTAAAGGTACCCTTTTTGTGTCCGCATTCTGCATGCTGTTGGGTTGTAAAAAACACGATGATCTTTCCAAGGTTATCATCCTGAATAGTCAACTTGATAGTGTCAGCTATTGCCTTGGCATGTATGTCGCCAAAAGTGAAAAATCACAGGGCATGAAAGAGATCAACGCGGAAGCCATTGCCCAGGCGTTCAATGATGTTTTCAAAAACGGAAAAACCCTTATCACGGATGATGCTTCACAGGAAATTCTGAATAATTATTTTCAAAATTTGCAGGCTACTAAATACGACGACCAGATTAAAACCAATAAGGAATTTCTGGAAACCAACAAGACCAAAGATAGTGTAGTAACCTTACCCAGCGGATTGCAATATAAGATCCTGAAACAAGGCACGGGTAAAAAACCGGGTCCGACCGACAAGGTTAAGGTTCATTACACCGGAAAGACTATTGATGGGAAAGTTTTCGACAGTTCCGTGCAAAGGGGACAACCCGTAACCTTCAGCGTGAATGAAGTAATCCCCGGATGGCAGGAAGCTTTGAAGATGATGCCGGTAGGATCAAAGTGGGAACTATATATTCCCTCCGACCTGGCTTACGGCGCCCGCGGATCATCCCCTTATATCCAACCTTATGCAACACTGATCTTTGATGTAGAGCTTCTTTCAATCGAAAAATAGCGCTTTATACATCTCTCATTTAGTTAACAGTGTTTACTCCGGAACCCTGGAGGACTTTTGTGTTGTATTGATATTTTTCAACCAGGGGATATTCGGCAAGCCGGGCAAAACTATAGCCTTGTTTAAGTAATTCCGGTATAATTTTTAGAAGCGACTCGTAGGTATACCATTCGGGGTGATTGATATGAAAGATGATGATCGCTCCCGGCTTTACGTGGGCGAGAACATTGGTTTCAATTTTAATGGCAGGTGTATAGGGAACCGCATCGCCGGATAGGACGTCATAACTGATCGTGGTTACATTTAATTTCCTGGCGATCTGTACGCCGGCCTCATCAATATACGCAGTTGCCGAACGGTAAAACAGGGGGCGTCGTCCGGTAATCGATTTTATTTTTCTTTCATTGGCTTCAATTTCATCAAAAGCAGAAGAAACGTCCGGGGTGCCTTTAATTCCATACTTGCTTTCGCCGTTAACGGCGCAGGGCTGGTGATTTAAACCATGGTTTTCAATCTCAAAAAGTGTATCTCGGCTAAGTTCAACGAAGGCGGAATAATTGTTGTCGATCCACTTTCCTGTTACAAAGATCGTTGCAGGAATATTTTCCCTTTTCAAATAGTGAATAATGGCTGTATCATAACCGCTTCCATGAAGTCCGCCGCAGGCGTCGAAGGTAAGCGCAATCACTTTATTTTTCACCATGAAATCCACATCAACGCCCCTGATGAATTCGCCCCATTGTCCGGCAGGTATTTTAGCAAAATCATTAATGATTTTTTTCCTTTCATTGAGGTAAGAGGTATCATGATTGAGAAATGATAGGAATTCGGGATTCTTTAAACCGGCCGGTTCCTGGGCCAACAGGTACTGAACAGTGAGCAGTAAAACACATAAACCCGGTAAAATCTTTTTCAATGATTTCAAATTTAAAGGATAAAGGTAACCAGGGTTTAAACGGGAAATATCAAGCGGGAGTCGAATTATTTTCTTTTTTTTTAGCGCATTTCCAAAGAATACCAGGCTGGAGAAGGAATTCTTATATAAGCTGAGGTCTGCCCATTGAATAGGAAAGGCCCGATATATGTATTCCGTTAAAATACGACTGAAAATGGGGGTTTTTTTCCCGAAGGAACGAAAATTACTACCGGATTATTCCTGGATAATCCATTTTTACTATATTGTAAAAACTTTCCTTATGGAAGGCTTTTTGTCTGAAACCCTTCGGATTTTTAGAATGATTTATGAGTTGTTTTTACCCCCGGAAATTTGAACTGTAAATACTAATTATTAATGATATGAAACTTCTACTGACTGTAATTTTCTTTTTTGTCTTTACTGCAACATTTGCCCAACACCCGGTTGGTATTTTCCAGGATCATATGGACATTGGAAACCCGAAAGTAAAGGGTAATACGACCTATGATGAGTCGACTCAAACCTACACCATAAAAGGCGGGGGCTACAATATCTGGTTTGCAAGGGATGAGTTCCAATATGCCTTTAACAGGATAAAAGGTGACTTTATCCTTACCGCCCAGTTTGAATTTGTGGGCAAGGGAGTGGAAGGTCACCGAAAGATCGGCTGGATGGTCCGTTCATCTGCCGATGACGATGCTGTACATATGAGCGCTGTTTATCATGGCGACGGCCTTACGCTCATGCAATGGAGGGAAAAGAAAGGCATGGAAATGAGAGACCCTGAAGATGAGATCCGATTTCCGAAGACCAATGCCCAGATCATCCAATTGGAAAGAAAAGGGAAGGAATTTATCATGCGCGAGGCCCTGTGGGGTGAACCTCTACAGACTGTTGGTACGAAAGAGCTCGAAAATATGCCGGATGATGTCCTTGCCGGGATATTTATCTGCGCCCATCACCCTGACAGTGTAATGGAAGAAGCCAAAGTATGGAATGTCAGGATCGATAAACCTTTACCTGGGGATTATGACCCCTACAGACAGGGTTTTTTAGGCTCAAGACTTGAAGTAATGAATGTTTTTGATGGCAAAAGAAAGGTCATTTATAAATCCGACACCGGATTTGAAGCGCCTAACTGGATGCCTGATGGCAATAAGCTGCTTTTTAACCAACACGGTTCCCTTTATGAAATTCCGGTCAATGGAGGAATGATCGTCAAGCATAATACCGACGGCCTTGACCGTTTAAATAATGACCATGGCATTTCCTTTGACGGAAAAATGCTTGCTATGAGCCATTCGCGTCCAGGCCTAAAAGGAGGAGGATCAACTGTATATGTTATGCCTTTGGAGGGAGGAAGCCCGAAAATGATCACCGAAGGAACGCCTTCCTATTTTCACGGATGGGCAGCCGATAATAAAAGCGTTTATTATGTTGCACAGCGTGACACGACTATTTATAACATTTACCGCTGTGATATAAATGGTGGCAAAGAAGTGCAGCTGACCTTTAACCGTAGTCATCATGTTGACGGACCGGAAGCATCACCGGACGGAAAGTATATATATTTCAATGGAAGCATGACAGGTACCATGCAGATCTGGAGAATGAAACCGGATGGAAGCGGACTTGAACAATTAACCTTTGATGATTACGATGACTGGTTTCCCCATATTTCCCCGGATAATAAATGGATTGTTTTCATTTCTTTCCCCTATACTATACAGCCGAATGATCATCCGGCTTATAAAAGGGTTATGCTCAGGTTGATGCCGGTTTCCGGTGGTGCTCCTAAAGTAATTGCCTATCTATACGGAGGCCAGGGTACTATCAATGTGGCTTCATGGGCTCCGGACAGCAAAAGAATTGCCTTTATGAGCAACCCTGGAATGAAATAAAAGGGCGTTGAATAACCATTTTTTACCATGAAATCGCTGAAATTCCCGGCTTTTTTAGCCCTACTATTTCTTTGGGGTTTAGCTACTAAAGCCCAGCAACCGTCATCTCAACAAACCGAACATGTCTGGTGGAAGGAAGATATCCATTTAACCAGGGTAGATTCCGCCCGAATGAAAAAGATGCCCCTGGTTTCTGTAAGGGGGAATAAATTAATTAATGATAAAGGTGACACTCTTCTTTTCCGCGGCTTGTCTATCGCAGATCCGGATAAAATTGAGCATGAGGGGCATTGGAATAATGAGCTTTTCAGAAAAATCAAGGACATGGGCGCCATGGTTGTCAGAATACCCGTGCATCCCATTGCCTGGCGCGAAAAGACACCCGACAACTACCTCGTTTTGCTTGACCAGGCAGTAAATTGGTGCACT
>CAYNCU010000019.1:0-28763 GCA_964395765.1 uncultured Roseivirgaceae bacterium
CTTCGAACAACACTTCGGAAGGATTTACATATTGCCCGAGGGTCACTTGCAGGTAGGTGACATAACCTGAAATGGGAGATTGAATGTTCAGTTCACTGATGATGATTCCCCTTTCCAGGTCCACGATATGGATACCTGTTAGCTGAAGTTTTTTTCGCATAGCATCAAGATTGGCTTTCGTAATCATGAAATCCGATTCAGCCTGGAGAAATATTTTACGAGCATTTACATTGCTTTCATTCAGTAGTTTCTGCCGGTTGTATTCGTTTTCCTGATATTTGAATTTATTCATTAATTCGAGGTATTCTTGTTGCAGATCAATAACTGCGCCGCTTTGAATTTTTACGACACTCATTCCTTTGGAAACCTTTTGACCTTCCAGGTAATTGATGGCTGTCACATAGCCGGAAATCATCGGGCTTATTTTGGCTTCGTTCTGCGGCGGAACTGAAATGTATCCGTCTGCATATACGATTTCCGGAATATTTACCTGTTGCAGCTTAACAAATTCCATATGAAGAGTATTCACCTGTTCCCGGGTGAGCATGATTACTGAATCTGGAAGGCTGTTCGAACCCGTTTCGGTTCTTTTTTCATTTTGCCGGCATCCGGGAGATATTCCCGTCACCAGGCATATTATGAAGGGGAGGTAAATGTTTTTCATGATCTTACTCTTGCATATAATATTCAATCTGATAAATCACCTGGTTATGATCTCTCACCAGTGTCCAGTAATCTTCCCGCGATTTATTGGCAGTTATGATGTTCTGGATATATTCAATGTATCCTATTTCACCCGAATTGTACATGGTAACGGCATTATCTTCAATGGTGGCAGCATTCAACAGTAACCTGTCCTGGAAATACACGATTCGTTCATTCAGTAAATTAAGTTTGTTATACAGGGTCATGAGATCATAAACGACAATGGCTTTACGGTACTGGTATTGATTTTCAGCGATCGAACGGTCGATCATGGCCATCTGGATCCTCGAGCGCTGGGGAAAAAACCATAGCGGGAAACCAATACCGATTTGCCATCCGTTAAAACCGGAAACGTGATCGATCTTCTGGTTGAAATAGCCCGCCCTGATATCCGGCGAGATTACCGATCTCTGGTAGCCCAGGTTGGAACTGGCCACCTTCTTCATCTGGTCCGCCAGCGCCAGGTCCGGCGATGAGTGGCTTTCTTGATTCTCATTCACCAGGATCAGGGAATCATCGAGTATCAATAAACTGGCTTCAGCCGGGATGATCCCATTCTCGGAAAATGTAAGTTTCATCAGTTTTACCTGCGCTTCGAATTTGTTGTTATCGATACTTCTTTTATAACTCTTCATATCGAGGTACTTGGTCTCCGTAAGCATTTTCGATAACAGGTTGGATTCACCGGCAGAATACTGAATTCCTGCATACCCGGCAGCTTTTTCAAGTAAACCCAGGGTTTGTAAAGTAATGGAATCGATAGTAGAATAATAGAGCCAGTCGTTATATGCAATGGAAATTTCCCTGCGAATTTCTTTTTCCGTTTTATTTTTCGACAGTTTGTAGTATTCTGTTTCTTCCTTAAGCACCCGCGACTTCGAGGCTTGTGAAAAGGGCGAACCCAGCTCCTGAAGGATCAGGAAATAATCATCCTCTTTCAGGGTATTGATCTGCCCGTGCGTCCAGTCGAAAAGGGTTTGCCCCGGTTCCCAGGCAGTGTTCTTTTCAAATTCACTTTTCCTGATATTTAATTCCGAATTCTTGTAATCGGGATTATTTTCAAGAGCCAGGTCTATCATTGCAGGCAAATTCATTTTAGCCGGTTGAGGCTGGGCCGTAAGCCCATGGCAGAGAATTAAAAAAGGAAACAGGATGATCGTATTCAGTTTCATTTTATTTTACTGGTTTATCTTTTGAGAACCGGCAATACAGAACCGGCAGAACCACAAGGGTAAGAAAGGTGGCAGTTACCAATCCCCCGATGACCACCGTCGCCAATGGACGCTGTACTTCCGCTCCTGCCGATGATGAAAATGCCATGGGTAAAAATCCGAGGGCGGCGGCACCTGCGGTAAGCAATACCGGGCGTAAGCGTTGTCGCGCACCGGTAAGGATTCTTTCGCGCATGTTATCTATTCCCTTGTCCCTTAGTTCATTAAAAAAACTGATCAGTACAATTCCGTTCAGGGTGGCGATTCCGAATAAAGCAATAAATCCGACCCCCGCTGATATGCTGAAGGGAAGCCCCCGGATCCATAACAGGAATACTCCTCCCATCGCCGCCAGGGGAATAGCCGAATATACCAGCAAAGCCTGGCGGAGGGATTGGAAAGTAAAGTGCAGCATGATCAGGATAAGCACCAACGCGACAGGAACAGCAATAGCCAGCCGTCTCTTTGCATTCTGGAGGTTCTCAAACTGTCCGCCGAATTCGATAGTGTATCCGGGTGGTAATTTAATCTTTGATTCCATTCGTTTTTGAATATCATTAACCAGTGATTGCACGTCGCGGTTCCTCACATTGATTCCGATTACGATTCTTCGTTTCGTGGCGTCCCGGGAAATCTGCGCCGGGCCATAGGTATAATCAATTTTCGCCAACTCGGAAAGCGGTACCTGGTATTCTTCCGTAACGGGAACCATTACATTTCGGAGGTCGGTGATTTGCGTCCGGTCGGTTGAGCTATACCGTACCACAAGGTCGAAACGTTTTTCGCCTTCAAATACGGAACCCGTAGTTTCGCCGGCAAATGCCGCTCTTACAATCTTGTTGAGCTCGGCAATGTTAAGTCCGTATTTGGCAAGTTTTGAACGATCATACTGAACGGTCATCTGGGGTAATCCCACTATCTGCTCGACGGAAAGATCTCCGATCCCCGGAACATCCTGGATAAGGTCCCTGATTTTTAATGCTTCTTCATATAGATAGTTGAGATCTTCACCGAATATCTTAATGGCAAGATCGGCACGGACGCCAGTGATAAGTTCATTGAATCGCATTTCAATCGGCTGTGTAAATTCGTATTCAACACCGGGAAAAACGGATATTTTTTTCTTCATCAACTCAGCCAGTTCTTCTTTGCTTTTCGTTGTCACCCATTCTTTTTTTGGCTTTAGCCTCACAATGATATCCGACATTTCCATCGACATCGGGTCCGTCGGAACTTCGGCTGCACCAATGCGCGATACCACTTGCCTGACTTCCGGGAAATTCTTTTTCAGGATGGTTTCAATTTGGGTACAGAACCTGATATTTTCAGAAAGTGAAATTCCCGGCTTTAATACTGGTTGTATGACAAAATCCCCTTCATCCAGGGTGGGTATAAATTCACCACCAAGCCTGAAAAAAAGAGCGATGGCAACCATTAATATACCCAGGGCAAGGCTGATCACCGTTTTCTGATGGTTCAACGCCCAGGTAATCGTAGGATCATATCTTTTATAAAGCCAGTTCATCAGCCGATCCGAAAAATTTTCCTTTTTCCTCGTTTCCGGCTTCATGAATAAAGAAGCAATAACCGGCACATAGGTAAAACACAGGATCATGGCCCCGATAAGGGCGAAAGAAAATGACAAAGCCATCGGGCGGAACATTTTCCCCTCAACGCCTGATAATGAAAGGATTGGTATGAAAACGATTAAAATAATGACCTGCCCGAATATGGCGGATTTCATCATCATTTTAGAGCTTTCAATCGTTATTTCATTTTTCAAATCGTTGAAGACAGGACCTTTGAGTCCTGCGAAGCGGGCGTGATGCACGGCAAACTGGTGCACTGTAAACTCTACGATGATTACCGCGCCATCGATGATAATTCCAAAGTCGATGGCCCCAAGGCTCATCAGGTTGGCAGATAGTCCGAAAAGGTACATCATACTGATTCCAAAAAGCAGGCTGATCGGAATAACCGAGGCGACGATCAAGCCGGAACGAAAATTACCCAGTAGCAGAACAACCACGAAAATTACGATCAGGGCGCCCAGGGTCAGGTTTTCTACGACAGTGGCTGTTGTTTTTCCAATCAGTTCGGAACGTTCCAGGAATGGATTTATATAAACCCCTTCCGGAAGTGTTTTTTGAATTTCCGCAACTCTTTCCTTAATGGCGCGGATCACTTTATTCTGGTTTGCATCTTTCAGCATCATGATCTGACCCATTACCTTTTCCCCTTCGCCATTAGCGGTGATGGCCCCGAAGCGGTTGGCATAACCGAATTTTACCTGGCCGAGGTCACGGATCAGGATCGGCTTGCCGTTGATGTTTTTAACTACTATGTTTTCAATGTCATCCATGGACAATGCCATCCCTGAACTCCGGATAAAAAATGTTTGCGGTCCCTTTTCAATATAAGCGGCTCCGGTATTCTCATTATTTTCAGCAAGAGCATTGTAAACGTCAATAATGGTTAAATTGAATGAACGCAAACGGGACGGATTGATGGCTACTTCATACTGCTTCAGGAATCCTCCCCAGGTATTGATCTCCACCACTCCGGGAATATTACTGAGCTGCCTGCGCACAATCCAGTCCTGGATGGTTCTCAGATCCATGGGAGAATACTTATTCTCATACCCCGGCCTGGTATCCAGGATATATTGGTAAATTTCGCCAAGCCCGGTGGTTATAGGCCCCATTTCAGGCGTGCCGAATCCCTCGGGAATGACCTCGGAAGCTTTTTTTAGCTTTTCGGCAATCAACTGACGAGGTAAATAAGCTCCCTGGGCATCCTCAAAAACAACAGTCACCACCGACAACCCGAATTTTGATATGGACCGGATCTCCTTTACCCCGGGAATATTGGCCATTTCAAGCTCAATAGGATAAGTAATGAACTGCTCTACATCCTGGGTCGCAAGGTTCCGCGAAGTAGTGATTACCTGCACCTGGTTATTGGTAATGTCGGGAACGGTTCCAAGTGGAATTTGCGTTAAAGAAAAAATACCGAAGACAATGATAGTTATAGTGAAGAGTATAAATATCAGTTTGTTCTTAACGCTGAATTCTATTAGGTTGAAATTCATAACTTAAAAAATCTGCCGTCATTCCAGCGGCGGCTGTTTAAAAAATCCCGTGAAAATCCTTAAAAATTCAAGAATGGATGATCAGGCTTGTAATACCCGAATTTATAAAATAAATTATAAACATATTGTGAATTAATGAGGTTTAGTGGATAAACCGGCAGGGATTCATGGTGGCAATGCAACCCGAAGTTTTAATGACCCGGAAAGCATAACTATGAGAATAAATCTTTTGAATTTGGATCCGTTATTATAATTTCATCAAAAAGGGATTATTAACTTTAATATAGAATGGAATCATATAAGTATTTAATTATAGGAGGAGGGATAGCGGCTGACGCTGCGGTGCAGGGTATCCGGGAAAACGATAAGGAAGGAACAATAGGATTAATCTGTGGCGAAAGCTATCCTCCTTATAACCGGCCTCCTTTATCCAAAGCGTTGTGGAAAAATGAACCGGAAGAAATTCTTTGGAGAAACACCGCTAAACAGGAGGCAAAAATTCAACTTTCCAGTACGGCAGTGTCTATCGATTTGAAAAAAAAGACGGTCACGGACAATCGTGGCTTACAGTATTCCTATGAAAAATTATTACTCGCCACGGGGGGAAAAGTAAGCAGGCTACCGTTCGATATTACAGGAATTATATATTACAGGAATTATAACGATTATATTGCCCTTAGGCAGTTGGCTGATAAAGGGAATAATTTTCTGGTAATCGGGGGAGGATTCATTGGGTCGGAAATTGCTGCTGCCCTGGCTATGAACAATAAACATGTCACAATGATTTTCCCGGAAAACGGAATAGGCGCCGGTATTTTCCCCAAAGCATTATCCGGCTTCCTGAATGATTATTATAAAGAAAAGAAGGTTCGGGTTATATCCGGCGACCGGGTGGAAAATATTACGAAAAACGGCGATACTTATACGGCGGATACAAAAAACGGAAAATCCATTTCGGTGGATGGAATAATCGCCGGTCTCGGGATTAAGCCTGAAACTTCCCTGGCAGAATCTGCCGGTCTGCTGACAGACAACGGCATCGTCGTCAACGAATTATTGCAAACTTCAGATCCCGATGTATATGCCGCGGGCGATGCCGCTAATTTCTTCTCCAAGGCGCTGGATAAAAGACTACGCTTTGAACATGAGGATAATGCGAATTCGATGGGAAACAGGGCCGGTAAAAATATGGTCGGAGGTTCTTTTCCCTATGATTATCTGCCGTTTTTCTATTCCGATCTTTTTGACATCGGTTATGAAGCCGTGGGTGATCTTAGTTCGGGTTATCAGACGGTTGAGCAATGGAAAGAAAAATTCCGGGAAGGGATTATTTACTATCTGCACCATGACCGGGTAAAAGGTGTCCTTCTATGGAATACCTGGAATCAGGTCGATCATGCAAGAAAACTTATATCCGATGAATCTGTGTTCAATAAAAAAAATGTATTGAACCGACTACCCGGGTAAATAGTAACGTATCATGGTGAAGAAAGGGAGAGGCGGATTCAGGATAAGAGTTTGGGATTTTCGTAATTCCTTGTAAATTATTCCGCTTCGATGCCCGGATCATCAGCCATCAGACTTCCGGCCGCTACCATCCTTCTAAAAGAGATCGATACCCCATGAGTAGTCTCAATCTTCCCTGGAATTCAGACCCTTGATCCACTTTGCCAATTCCGTTCCGATCTCTTCAGGTTTGTCTTCCTGGAGATAATGGCCGACCGGTCCCACCGAACGGAATTCAATATTTTTTACATTTTCCATAAACCATTTCACCATAGGCAATCCGCCTTGTTCCGGCGTAGCTTTCCCATGGATAAATAATTTGGGAACTTTGGTTTCACGAAGAAATTTATTCACCTCGATGATCGCCTTTTCCGTATCCGGCGGATTCCCCGCTACCGGGATCTGCTGGGGCCACGCCCATACCGCTTTCCTGTCCTCCGGTGTTTTATAGGGCTCGTTATAATAGACGATTTGTTCCGGGCTTATCCCCCGTAAAGCGCCACCCGGCAATACCTGGTCAATGAACATATTTTGTTCCGCTACCAGTTTCCATCCCAGGTCCTTTGTACGAAATGATTTCAATAGCTGGGCCACCTGCGGATCAATTTCATCCCAGCTTGAAAGTGGCGCCAGAACTCCTTCAATTAAGCCGTTTATGCCGTTGGCAGTTACGACGATGGCTTTTACATTTTTCGGGTGATGCATCGCATAAAATAAGCCGAGGGATATTCCCCAGTCGTGTAAAACAAGAATTACATCCCTGAGCGCCATGGTATCAAAAAATGCCTCGATATACCTTGAATGATCGGCAAAGGTATAATCGATATCAGGCTTGTCAGAACGCCCCATCCCGATAAGATCAAAGGCGATACACCGGCCGGTATTTTCGACATTCGGCAGTATATTCCGCCATAGATAGGACCAGACCGGGTTGCCATGAAAAAATACAACCGGTCTCCCCTCTCCCAATTCAAAATAGTGCATTTTCGATCCCAGCACATTTACATAGTTGGACCGAAGTGTTAATTCCGAAGGAACAATGTCTTTCTTCATCTGATCCTTTTAACAAAATAAAACTTAAAAGGTAATCTAATCCTGAGTATCTTTCAAGTCTTCAGAAAATAATTAACCGATTTTTGTTAAATTAGCGTCGACTTTTTCGCATTGGTGTCATTTTTATTTTTAACACAATTCATAATGTTTCATCCTCATATTAAATCATTTTTTATGAAAAGGAATTCAATAGGGCTATTAGGGTTTTTGTTTCTAAGCTTTTATGCAAACGCCCAGTCGACTTTACCGACGGAAGAAATTAAGCCCGGTCAGTTTGACCAGGGTAAAATGTGGACTTTCGAAAATCCTCCTTACGATTATTTTAATAAAACCTATGGCGTATCTATCACTAAGGACTGGATGGATGATGCCAGGATGTCCGCCCTGCGATTTGCCAGCTGGTGTTCGGCATCCTTTGTTTCCGGATCCGGGCTGATCCTTACCAACCAGCACTGTACCCGGGGAGTGGTAGGTTCCGTGCAAAAGGAAAATGAAAACTTTGATAAGAACGGCTTCTACGCCCAAACACTTGCCGATGAAAGAAAAATACCGGGGCTATATGTCGATCAGCTCGTTAAAATTGCCGATATCACCGATAAGGTCAAATCCATGAGTAACATTTCACCGGATTCAGCCATTGACGTAATAGTGAATCAATATAAGCAGGACAACGACTGGAAAGACCTGCACCTGGAAACCAGGACTTTTTATAGTGGTGAAAAATATTCGTTGTACGGTTACAAGAGATATTCTGATATCAGGTTGGTGCTTTTTCCGGAATTGGATATCGGTTTCTTCGGCGGCGACCCGGACAATTTTACCTACCCCAGGTATGACCTGGATTTCAGCCTGGTACGCGCTTACGACGATAAGGGTAATCCATTGAAACCTTCCAATTATTTTAAATTCGATCAGGATGGCCCTTCGGTGAATGACCCTGTATTTATTATAGGAAATCCCGGGAGTACGGGCAGGTATATGACTGTGGCGGAGTTGTACAATTTAAGGGACATGGTCCTGCCGATGCGACTGACTTTTATAAGAAGCAGGATGAATATCCTTAGGAGAATCGCTGCCGGTCAGGAAAAGAAATATAATGCTGACAGCCTCAATAATCTCATTTTTGAATTGAGTAATTCTGAAAAAGATTACACCGGAATTTTAAAAGGCCTGAACGATCCGGTGATCATGGCTAAAAAGGAAAATAAGGAAAAAATGGTGAGAGCGTCCGTCAAAATGAAAAATATAAATCCCTGGGATTCGATTGCAAAAGACGTAAACGATATAAAAAAATACAGGCCTGAACAGCTATTGCTGCGTCCCTATCCTGCCGATTTTGCCATAACCGGAAAAGTCCCTTTGCTTATCAACCTGCTGGATAATTACCGTGAATCCTTACAAACGAATGATACCTCCCAGGTGAATGGATTAAAGGTTGCTATGAATTCCATTCTCAGTGATTTCGACAGGCCACTTGAAACGGAACTATTTACGGAAATGCTGTATGAACTTAAGACTTACTCAACCCAGGGATATATGGATCAATTACTCGAGGGAAAATCCCCGGGGGAAAGGGCTAAGGAAGTCATCGATAAAAGTGTACTGATCAATAAGCCAGATAAATTTTTTGGCTGGAAAGAAAATAAACTGAAGAATGAACCGCTGTTTGAATTTACGGATGTTTTTACGCAGAAATACCAGGAGGCAAGAAAACTGTATCGCCAATATGTTCAGTCGGTTGACAAATACAATAAAAATATCATCAATCTTCAATATGAGATCAGCGGGCTTAGCACGCCGCCGGATGCTACGTTCTCACTCAGGATTTCCGATGGTGTGGTGAAGGGTTATGATTACAATGGCACCTATGCTCCTCCTTTCACAACCTTCTACGGGCTTTACGACCGGTATTACAGTCACGGAAAAAAATACCCCTGGGATCTTCCCGAAAGATGGCTCAATCCTCCGGCCGACCTGTTAAAGTCGCCGCTCGATTTCGTATGTACTGCCGATATTATCGGTGGTAATTCCGGCAGCCCCGTGATCAACGCTGACCGTGAATTGGTAGGCCTTGTTTTTGACGGCAACATAGAGTCCCTCCCCGGCTACTTCATTTTTGACGATACCTATAACCGTGCTGTATCGGTAGATGCCGCAGGGATTATCGCCGGTTTAAAATACATTTTCCATGCCGACCGGATCCTGGAAGAATTAAAATAGCCTGCGGTATTTAATAATGCCACAATAACAAGACATCATGTCGAAAAAATTAATTCCTTTTTTGACATGATGTTTTTATTAAATTGTTCTGTCAATTTTTTTTTATAACCTGCGACTGCATCATTCAAAACTTAACCTATTCCATCCTTGACAAACCTTATCTGGTTTACATCACCAACACACTACGCCTTTCAAGGCATTCAGTATCCCTCCCGTGCCATGCCTTTCAAGGCATGTAGTATCTCTCCCATACCACGCCTTTCAAGACATGTATTATCTATCCCTCGTGCCACGCCTTTCAAGGCGTGAAGTAACACCCCACGCCTGTCCGTTTTCGCAGTCCTGCTGCCCCCAACCGGACATTCTCAGATTACAAATCCTTATTTCCAGCCTTTCTTAAAAGATTTTGTATTGGCAAGTTATTTGTTCTGCATTATTGAAAATAATACTTATAATCATGAAAAGAGCCTACCTGGGAGAGTTTGAAGAAATCGTAATCCTGACCATTGCCATTCTGGGTGAAAATGCTTACGGGGTAAAAATTATGGAAGAAATTGAAAATCAGTCGGGCCGGAGATTAAGCATCAGTGCTATTCATGCCACGCTTCACAGGCTGGAAAAAAAAGGATTGGTGAATTCCCGCATGGGAGGCGCCACCGCAGAAAGAGGCGGACGAAGAAAAAGATTTTTCTCCGTGAACCAGGCCGGGGTAAGGATCATGTTCGAAACTAATCATCTTCGCCAGCAACTTTGGCAACAGGTACAACCCAGTGTACTTAAACTTGATACAATATGAAATGGTTGGAGCCGGCACCACCCCGTTGGGTGGATCAGTTACTCGAATCATTTTGTAAGAAAGATCTGTTGGAAGAAATTCATGGAGATCTTCAGGAATTATACGGAATCTGGTATTATAAATACGGGCGTTCCCGGGCCAACCGGTTATATGCCTGGCATGTATTGAAATTTATAAGGCCTTTTGCACTTCGTGAATTTTCATTGTCGAAAATCATAATCAATCCTCCCATGAACTTGATAAAAAACAACATAATCGTGGCGCTTCGGAATATTACGCGTCATAAAGCTTATTCTGCGATTAACATCGTAGGACTCGCCCTTGGAATGACTTCCTTTTTATTTTTAAGCTTTTGGGTGCTTGAGGAAAAGGGAATTGATAATTTTCATAAGAATGGGAAAAATCTTTATAATATTTATGAAATAATTTCTGATAACGGATCCGTAACGGGAAGCTGTAATACACCGCTGCAGTTTATTGGAAACAATTACGTGCTTGATGGTTTAAAGGAGGCGGTTCCTGAAATTAAAAGTATAAACTTCTATGCAACAGGATATGAATTGCCCTGGGGGCACCCTGAAACGTTCCAGGTAGGCGATATATTACACAAACTCAGTGGTTCCAGGGCGGGTGAAGATTTTTTTAAAATGTTCAGCTTTCCGGTTATTGCAGGGAATCCGTCGAAAGCACTTTCAGATCTGAGCAGCATTGCCATTTCGCGTAAAATGGCTGATATGTTTTTTAAAAGTCCTGAGGACGCAATCGGGAAAAGCATCCGGTATGAAAACAGGTTTGACTTATGGTCACCGCTGTTTTTGAAAATATACCGCGTAAAAGTTCCTTGCAGTTTGATTTTCTTATCAACTGGAAATCCCTTGAAGCCGGTAAGCTTGAATTGGCTTCGCATAATATTCTTACAACGGTACAGCTTGCTGATCATGCCGATCTTCAAAAGGTGACAAGGGAGATTGACCGCTTTTATCAGGTTCGTGCTGATAAAAACGATCCGGAAAAAATCAACCTGGGACTGCAGAAATTCGGAAATAGTTACCTGGTCTCGAATTTCGTAAATGGCAGGCCACACGGAGGCCGGATTGAATATGTAAATATTTTCACCGGAATAGCCATATTTATACTCATCATTGCCTGTATTAATTTCATGAGCCTGGCTACTGCACGGTCCGTCAAACGGGCCCGTGAAGTCGGTATAAGAAAAGTCGTGGGCTCTTCCCGAACACTCTTAATCGGGCAGTTTCTCGGTGAAGCGGTTTTAATGGCATTTTTAGCATTGATCATTTCATTGATCCTGCTTCAGGTATTTCTTCCTTTATTTAATGAGCTTACGGGAAAAGCAATTGCCATTCCTTATAATAGTTACCGGTTCTGGCTGGTGTTATCTGCACTCGTAATTATTACCGGTCTGATTGCAGGCAGCTATCCCGCACTTTATCTTTCCTCATTGAAACCTGTAAGAATTATGAAAGGTTTCATACATCTTCCCGGTAAGGACGCATTCTTCCGGAAAGGATTGTCAGTATTTCAGTTCAGTCTTTCGATTTTGTTGCTGATAGCGACGTTGGTTGTTTTTCGCCAGATGCAATTCATCGAATATACTCACCTGGGCTATGACCGCGAGAATCTTCTTTATATTCAGATTGAAGGTGAACTAAGTAATGAAAGAAATTACCTGACATTCAAAAACGAAGCCTTGCGTCTTCCCGGAATCTCAATGGTCGACCGGAGTACCGAAACACCGCACTCTATGAATTTTGTAGTCGATACCGACGATGGTGCCACGGAAACAGCAACCGGTGCGGATGCGATCAACTGGGAAGGCAAAACCAAGAACGAGCATGTGGGCTTTGAACCGGCTTCCGTCGGTTATGATTTTGTTAATTTGATGAAATTGAAAATTGTTGAAGGCCGGAATTTTTCGAAGGATAGGGTAACCGATTCAGCGGATGCTTTTCTGGTAAACCAGGAAGCAGTTAGGGAAATGGGAATGAAAGATCCGATCGGGAAATGGATATCGGCATGGAAAAAAAGAGGGCATATTATTGGCGTGCTCCGTGATTATCACGCAAATTCCTTACACCAACCGATAAGGCCCCTGGTTCTTGACATAAAGGAATATGAATATTTCGGTGTGATCATCGTTCGCACTGTACCGGGCAAAACCAAGGATGCCATTGCAGGTCTTGGAAAAGTTTACAAAGAAATAAATCCCAATTACCCGTTTACCTACCAGTTTGTAGATCAGGAATACAACAAACTTTACAGGAGCGAGGCTGTAGTTTCCCGTTTATCTGAGGTTTTCGCAGGCCTGGCCATTGCCATTTCCTGTCTTGGTTTACTGGGTCTTGCTATATTCTCTGCGGAACAAAGGATAAAGGAAATCGGGATTAGGAAAGTGCTGGGCGCCTCTGTGGCCAACCTGGTTACTTTGTTTTCCAGAGATTTTCTTCAACTGGTAAGTTTATCTTTTTTTATCGCACTGCCTTTCGGTTGGTTTATCATGAGCCGCTGGCTGCAGGGATATGCCTACCGGATTCAACTTGCCTGGTGGATCTTTGCGCTAGCGGGATTAACCGGAATTCTTGTGGCATTGCTAACCATTAGTTTCCAGGCATTAAAATCAGCCGTGGCCAACCCGGTGAAAAACCTGAGGAGTGAATAAATCATTTATATGAAAGAATATTTTACGGCAGAATTATTTTTCCCTTGATAATTCCTGTTAACTTATAAGCTTATTTCTATTTTTCATCGGGCAGAATTTAAAATGATCACACGATTTCTTCACCTCCTGGGTCTTTTACTATTTCTTATTCCGGCAATTGCTGGTGCTCAGAATTTTTCAAAAATCATTTATGACCGGAAAGATACGTTGAATGATTATTATATTGCTGTCCCCCCGGTTTCAGGAACGGTAAATGCCGCCGTGGTTTTATTCACAAGTTTTGGAAAACCGGAAAATATTCTTTCTGAAACGAAATTGCAAAATGTGGCATCTGCTAATAATATGCTTACGGTTTTTGCATCTCTGAATAATTCCCTTTGTGCGGATTCTGCTACTCTTCTGAACATCGAAAAAATAATTAAGAATGTTACCTCCGTTTATAAGGTGGATACGTCCCATATTGTTCTTGGAGGTTACATTTACGCCGGTAATATAATCCTGAGATATACCGAACTCAGCTATCAATTCCCTTCTGAATATGGGGTCCGTCCAAAAGCCGTACTGGCAATAAATTGCCCTGTCGATCTGGTAGAATTAACACGGATCTGTGAAAGGGAGATTCAAAAAAATTATATACCGGTTTCCGTGAATGAATCCAGTTTTATTTTAAAAACACTTGCAGATGAATGTGGGCCTGTAAATGGAAATATTGATAATTATATAAGTTTGTCACCTTTTTATTATAATAGCCTGTCATCAGGCAATGAACGATTTCTCCAAAATGTGGCCGTACGATTATATTATGATACGGATATCAATTGGGAATTGAAGAATCGTAGAGACGGTTATTATGATACTTACCTGCCGGGAGGTTCGGAATTGATAAAGCGGTTGTTGCTGATGGGGAATACGAAGGCCGAATTTGTGGAATCAAAAAATCCCGGGATAAGAAGTAATGGCCTAAGAAACCCTTCTTCATGGTCGGTGGTGGATGAAGTGGAATGCATCCAGTGGGTTAAAAAACAATTGAATATTTTCGATCCTGTTAACTATGATCCCGAATACCGGCTGGCCATCCCTGCCGGCTGGAATATTGAACGAATTCCTTTCCCCATTGATTTTGCACCCGGTATACAATACAGCGGCATCGAAGACATCCGTTTTTCACCGAAATTCTGGGTTGACCCTGAAAGCAATCAATATTGGTCTTATGCCTATTTATGGTGGCTGAAAGGAAATCCGGATATCACGGCCTCCGGCCTGGAACAAAACCTCGAAAACTATTATTCTGGGCTTGTGAACCGGAATATACCGGCCAGGAATATACCGGCTGATAAAGTAGTTCCTACAACGGCCTCTGTCAAAAAAATTAAAACGGATCCGGGGGATTTGGAAACTTATTCGGGAAAAGTGAGCACGCTCGACTATATAGCTCAGAAACCTATCATCCTTAATGTGGTAATTCATAAAAAAATATGTGTAAATCAAAATCATGTAGCTTTATTTTTTGAAGTTTCGCCGGCCCCGGCAGTGAATAATATATGGCAGGATCTCAATAACCTCTGGTCAACTTTTGGCTGCAGCCACTAAAGCCCGGATGGGTCTTTAATTAGAATTCAAATTCTTGGAATTTTTCTCCCTCTATTTGTTTTGGCATTTTTCAATTCACCGGAAAAAATAATTTGCATTATTTAATAATTAACCTGACTTACGTTGTAATTAATATTAATAATCCTAACCCGGAAACGGCATATTTATTTAATAGGTAAAATATGCCTTGAATCGGTTTTCATGCCCGAAAATCAATTACCAATCCATTCCATGATCCTTTTGATTTACCGGTGTAAATAAAATATTGATCACTAAATCTTAAAAATTATGAAAACCAAAATCAGAACATGGATGGCCGGGATAATTTTCCTGGGAACATTCACCGCCGTAATGGCTCAGAATAACCCGAAACCGGTGGCCGCGGTTTTGGGAATAAGCAGTAAAGGAATTATACAGGACCAGGAAGCCCTAAGTTATATGGTACGGCTGGAATTGGAAAAAACGGATGCTTATGAAGTGATGGACAATTATGATGTGGAAGATGTGTTGCGGAAGAATAAAATCGATGCCTACTCATGTCTTGGAAAATCCTGCCTGGTGAATGCAGGGAAATTGCTGAATGCCGATAAAATGATCACGGGGAATGTGGAACGTTTCGAAGAAAAGATCATCGTATCCCTGAAGGTTATCGATGTTAAAACCGGTTCGCAGGAAAAGCAGGATGTGACGGAATACCTGAATCTGCAGCCCGACCTCCAGAAGATGATACAGATATCCGTTGAAAAACTGGTGGGAATTACCCCGGATCCGCAGCTGGTCAATATGCTGATCAATTATGACCGTCCCATCGATAGCCCGAATACACATATCCGTCTGAACGGGCCCAGGATGGGAGCTGCCATTGTTTTGGGAGACGCCGGGAAAGTGCTCCGGGCTAAGGAAAGTGAAGGCGGTTTTAACATGTTTCCCCTCATGTTCCAGATCGGGTGGCAACAGGAATGGCAATACCTGAGTGCCGGGAATTTCCAGGCATTGATTGAGGCTATTCCTACCATCAGCGGCCTCGAATCGGGAAAATTTATTCCCTCCGTTACCGTGATGAACGGTTTCCGTTTCGGCAAGGGTTGGGAATTTGCCATCGGACCGAGTTTCCGGATTGTGAAGGAATCTTACGGTTTCTTTGATGCCGACAGAAATTGGCACCTGCAGGGCGATACCAACCTGGATAATTATCCCTATCAATGGAGATTGGACAGTCGCGGACATCCGAAGCTTTCCACTCATTTAATTATTGGTGTCGGTAAAACTTTCAAGTCGGGGTATCTGAATATTCCATTCAACGTTTTTGTAGCGCCTGATAGGAAAGGAACATTCGTGGGTTTCTCATTCGGCTTCAATATTTATAAGAAACCGAAAGTACAATAATAAACCGATTATGGTTATTACCGGGAACCGTTGATTTGCTTACTGACTTATTAAAATAAATATCTAAATGTGTACTCGATTAATACTGGGGCTTCTGCTCATTGCTTTATTAAGTTCCTCTTTTCAGGAAACCATGCCGGACCTGAAAAATAAAAAGGATCTGAAACTCCTCGGGTCCGGCACCATCCTTGAAAAGGATAAAACCAAAGTGAAGCATATTGAACTTTATGAAGTAAAGGATTTCTGGATCGTATACATTAAAGACGGGAGTCTGCATAATATGCTGATGGAAAATATTGATCATCTGGAATTCCCGGAAAGCAAATGGGGGCCCCTGGAAATAGGGTTTTCCTGTAATAAACCGGGAATCCATAAAATAATTGAAGGATCATCGTTCCTGTTGAAAAAAAATAATCCATAAAAACTTAAAAGACCATGAAAAATAAATCAATAAAATTTTTTTTATACGCATTGATGGCCGGAGCATTTACAGTTCTGGTTTATAGTTGCGAAACACAAGATCTGATCAAACCTCCCGAAGTGGAAACTACCGGCTTTTCGGGAATAACGGATTCCTCTGCGATCTGCGGAGGTATTGTGAAAGATAATGGCGGATCAACGGTAACACTCCGCGGCGTTTGCTGGAGGGAAGGGGGAGTTCCCGGTCTTTCCGACCATTTGACAAAAGACAGTCTGGGTACCGGATCGTTCACCAGCCTGATCACTGGATTGAAACCGGGGAAGACTTATAAGATTAGGGCTTATGCGACAAATATTGCCGGAACTTCCTATGGAGATGTAATTACATTCACTACGCTCAATGCCAAAACCGTAAAGGATATTGACGGTAATATTTATCATTCCGTAACTATCGGCTCTCAGGTTTGGATGACGGAAAACCTGAAAGTAACTCATTTTAATGATGGCACACCAATTATACTGGCATCCGACAAAGATTTCTGGCATTCGCTTTCAGGACCCGGATACTGTTGGTACAATAATGATCATTCAAATAAGAAACCTTACGGAGCTTTGTATAATTCATTTGTTGTCAGTAACGGTAATTTGTGTCCTGTGGGTTGGCATATTCCGGATGATAATGACTGGAAAGTACTTGCCGTTTATCTGGGCGGGCAAAATATAGCGGGTGGAAAATTAAAAGAAGCCAACACGGAACATTGGATTTCTCCCAATAAAGGAGCCACTAATAGCAGCGGTTTTACGGCTTTGCCGGGAGGTGTACGAAGTACATACGGAAGGTATGATCTGATAAAGACCAGCGGTTTTTGGTGGAGTTCCACCCCGGACCAATATGGTTCTGACAGTTATAACTCCCGGAGTTTATTCTATTTGGAAGAAATTCTGGCACCCGGGGGAGGCGACCCGAGAAGCGGCTATTCGGTACGGTGTATCAGGGATAACTAATTCATGCTTAGGTATCAATTTATGTTTTTTCTGGGTTTGTAAAGTCCATCAAATCCCGTGCTCCAGATTTTCCCGTTATCGTTTGAATTTTCAATAAGCTGTCTCACGGTCCCGTCCCCGTTGCGGGAGAAGGTCATGCGGTTTAAGGATACTTTGCCGTTAGGGGCAGTGGCTGTACCGGTAAACTGAAGCATGCCTTCTCCCTGGTCAGATTCGTCAAAAGTGATCACACCACCTGTACTGGAAACCCAGTACTGGTGCCATTTTTTGTCGTGGGGGTTGTAAAAATTTATGCTTTGTCCCGAGAAATTCCCGGAAGTCGTATAGCTTTCATGGATGGCACATCCGCCTTGTGCCAGGGTAATGGAACTTTCCCCGACTTTCCGGTCATTAAAGTAAACATCCCATTGCCCGACCCAAAAATCAAGTTGACGGTTTTCAGGCCTTGACAGGCAGGGAAAAGCTTTCAACTTCAATTCGTTGAGTATTTTTTTAAAGCTTTCGGTCATCCGCACTTTTATAAAAGCAGAGTCATTTTTTACCGGGACGTAAAAGTTATATCCGCTGTCTGCCGCGGCTTTCAACGTCGACATACACTGATCATTGTCGCCTTTCAATGCATAAGTCTTGGCAATACCGTATTGCGTATATACGGCAGGAAAGCCATGAACTTCAGCCTTTTTAAAATACCCGATGGCTTCATCATAATTCCCCGCCTGTTCGGAACAATAACCCAGGTTGTACCAGGCCGATGAGTCGGAAGCATTGCTTTTGAGGTATTCGAGATAATAGCCGGCAGCCTGTCTCCATTCGCCGGCCTGAAAATGGTTGTCGGCGGATTCTTTAATTGTTTGCCCGAAAGCACCGGAAAAAACCATACAACATGCGATTACGATAAATTTTTTCATAACAACAGGATTTTGCCGATGATAAGTCATCTATCACTTTAAACAGGCAAATCCTATAATATTTTACCGCTAATGTTGTGTTTGCAGGGAAAGGAACTTGCCACTAATGGTTTTCCGGTAGTTTGTCGGTGAAAGACCCGTTATTTTTTTAAAAGCGGAATGAAAGGAGGTTTTATTATTGAATCCCGAATCGAAAGCAACCTGGATAAGCTTTAGATTGATTGGATTGGAATCCGTAAGTATTCTTTGGGCTTCCGCCACCCGGTATTGGTTTACGAAATCGGAAAAATTGACTTTTTCAAGCTCATTGATCGCCTGGGAAATATGATGCGGTGAAAGATTGAGTTTCCCGGCAACGTCGGTCATTTTCAAATCACTGTCGAGGAAAGGTTTTTCGTCTTCGAAGTACTTCTTAACGGCATCGAGTATCGAACCTGCTGCCGAACGGCTCAGAGAAGATCTTTCGTATTTTTCCTTTTCAAAATAACGGAATACTTCCGGGTGGATAAAGCCGTAATATCCGGTAAAATAAATCAGGAACGATGAGGCGAGTGAGATCATATAGTCGTATTCTATCTTAAGCGTACCGGTCCATACAAGAATATAATACGACAGGAAGGAATAAGTATACCCGTTAAAACACAGGGCAATTTTTTTTCTCCATTTATAAATTTTCAATTCTCCGTTATGAAAATTCCCATGCCTGGCAGACCGGTTGTAAGTAAGGTACCCGTAAATTATTAGGTGCAGATTTTGTATTGCCACCTGCAAAGTAATGACCCAATGCATACCGGTACGGATCCAGTAAGGAATGCTGGCAAAATAAAAGACATATAAAAAGAAGGGAATGAAATGTAAGTAACTGAAATAAATTTTATTCCGGCCTGATCGAATATAAAAATATACCAGGGGACCCAACAAGTACGTGGTACCCTGGAGGACGGCAAAATAGACGGGGATTTTTTTATAGTATCCGGTCCAGAAGGCAACATAATAAGTAAGACAAATACTGAACACCATGATCAGTAAACCCAGCAGGTTATTGACCCTGGATTTCCTTGAAAAAATGACGAAGCTCAGGAAAAAGCCCTGGGCGGCAGCTATCATAAAAAGAATGATCCATGCATTGAATGTCAGGTCCTTCACGGGAATAGAGTTTATGAATTTGTCTGATCCGGTTTTCCTTTATTTTCACGGGCCGGGTTGATCTTTCGTTTTCCGGTAAGTATCCCGAAGAAGAGGATAAAATCCGAAGCCAGGCTAT
Source organism: uncultured Roseivirgaceae bacterium (assembly GCA_964395765.1). Lineage (GTDB taxonomy): Bacteria > Bacteroidota > Bacteroidia > Cytophagales > Cyclobacteriaceae > DATDPY01. The sequence continues at coordinate 19,833 of CAYNCU010000019.1, forward strand.
AGAAAGGATACTCGAAAGTGGCCGGCTTGTTCTTTTCAAAAAAGAAATGGCCAACCCATGCAAAACCGTAGCCGACAACGGGGATCAGGAAAAGATACCACCATAATTTAAAAATAATACAGATAATGAGAATGATAAAAAATAAAAACGTTCCGGTAAAATGCAGTTTGCGCGAAGTAGGATTGGAATGTTCGGTGAGGTAAAAAGGGTAAAACTCCTTCAGGCTTTTATACGTTTTCTCCATAACTTTCTATCCTTTGAATTTCAAATGATGAAATTTCTTTTTTGAATATTTACTTTTTAATGCAAAGGCGGTCCCACGATATCGATCCCGTATTTAGCCGCTACGGTTTCAAGATGCTTCATCGCTTCCGGTGTCGGTGGACCGGAAGGCTCGGGTAATTCATTTCGTTCCGCAGGTCGTGAAATTTCGCGAACCAGCTTTTCAAAATCACCCCTTACGGTTATGGTCATCCAGTGACCTCCGGATTTTGATTCTACCAGGTAAGTGTGGGGAACATCCTTCGGGATTCGAAGAACATCACCTTTTGTGTGCAGCCTCTCCTGGTTATTTATGTTAAACCTAAAATCCCCCTCCAAAATCACGAAAACTTCATCTTCAGTATGATGAACGTGTAAGGGGGGAGAATCATGCAGAGGGGCATGATGTTCAAGTAGGGAGAGTCCGCCCTGGCCTTCCAGGTAGGGGACCTGGATTTTTACAAGTGTATTCAGAAACCAGAAGTAATTTGTGTGGTCTGACTTTTTGTCCATTGGTTTAAATTAAAATTTGAATTAAGCTAGAAAACCATAAACAAAATTGGAAATGAGCTGTAATCCGCACTTCCGAATAATTGTAAACTTAAAAAAATAGTTTTATAAACAAATATTATTTTATACGCATCATTATTTATCACTCTCGCTTTGTTGAAACGAGGCTTATGACAGAGCCCTTTGAACTGGTAAATGGATTCTCTTTCGTGAATATTATTTGACGCTTTTCTGATATTCATTATATTTCATCCGGATTCTGGTTTATCTTTCGTACATCCGGTACTTCTTTTATCCTTCGGCCATTGACGTTAATGAAGTATCCTTCTGCCAAAATTTGATATTGGACTGAATAGTAATCTAAATTCTTGACCATGAAAATAACAACACAAAATTTTAATACGCTGATCCTCATTATTGTCCTTGCGCTGCTTACATCCTGTGCGGGTAAAAAGACCACGGAAAAAATGGAATACGGACCGGCGACCCGGGACCTCATCGAACTCGTGAACAACAACCCCGACCTAAAATCAATGCTTCAATCATCCATAGAAAAAGCAAGCCAGATCAATCCCGATTCAAATACCGACCCGGTAAAAAACCTGGATGAGTATTTCCAATTCGTTTCTTATTGTGAAAAGGCAATGCCCTGGGCCTTATTGAAGAGAAATCAATATCCTGAAATTTTCGATCATATCTTTCAGAGCATTGGTTGTTTTTATTTTATCATTGACCAGCCGCTCGATGAATTAAAAGGAAAGGGTTTGTTCCATAATTCCCTGCAATATGCGGATCCGTTTTCAACTTGGTTGGTAACCTTCAGCCGGGATTGGGGAAAATACCTCGATACGAAGGAATCATGGAATTCCGCTTACTATGAAATGGCATTAAAAGATACGGCCTTCGGACTTCAGAACGGCTGGTATGAAGATTCCTCCCATTGGAAAACATTTAATGATTTCTTTGCCCGAAAGCTTCGTTCCCCTGACCAGCGCCCCATCGCTTCTCCCGGTGATAATTCCGTAGTCGTTTCATTCGCGGATGCCGAACCCCAGGGTGTATGGGCAATTGATAGTAATTCCAATATTGTTGCCGATGAAGGCGTTCCCGTAAAATCCGCCACCCTGAAATCTATTCCGGCACTGATCGGAAACGACAGCCAATACAGGGATGCATTTGCCGGCGGAACTTTCACCCATTCTTTCCTGAATGTCAATGATTATCACCATTACCATTTTCCGCTGAGCGGAACCGTGAAAGAAGTCCGGCTCATTCAGGGTATCAACCCCACCGGCGGTAAGCTCTGGTGGGATGCTGAAAATAATCGGTATGCCTTCGATCCCTCATCGCTGGGCTGGCAAACTATTGAAACACGGGGATGCGTGATTCTCGATACGCACGATTTCGGCCTCGTTGCGCTGCTGCCTATCGGCATGGTGGCTGTCGGCTCAGTTAATTTTGCAGATAATGTAAAACCGGGCGCGGAAGTAAAAAAAGGCGACGAGTTGGGTTACTTCAAATTCGGCGGCTCGGATTTCATCATGATATTCCAGTCCAAGGTAAAATTCACCCTCGACGCCCCGAAATCGGCTGATGGCCAGTCATACAAACATCTTTTAATGGGCGAACGATTAGGACACCTGACTAAGAAATAAGATCGATATTCCCTCTAAACAATAGCTTATCTCTTATAAATTAAATCAACCAATCAACCAATTAACCACTAAAAAGGTGGTCCAAATATGAACCACCTTTTTTCTTTAGTGATTTAAATCTATGTGGATAAATTAATTCAGATCAAACCGGTCAAGATTCATCACCTTCGTCCAGGCCTTTACGAAGTCATTCACGAACTTTCCTTCTGAATCCTTACATCCGTACACTTCTGCCATCGCCCGAAGCTCCGAATTCGAACCGAAGATGAGATCGACACGTGTGCCGGTCCACTTGAGCTTTCCTGTTGCACGGTCATGTCCCTCAAAGACATCCTGGGATTCCGTAGTAGCCTTCCAGCTTGTACCCAGGTCGAGCAGGTTGACAAAGAAGTCGTTGGTAAGAGACTCAGGGCGTTTGGTGAAAACACCATGTTGCGAGTGATTGAAATTCGTGTTAAGGACCCGCATGCCGCCGACAAGCACCGTCATTTCCGGGGCGCTCAATGTTAGCAGTTGTGCCTTATCGATCAGAATTTCTTCTGGCGATACGGCAAATTGACTCTTCGCATAATTACAAAATCCGTCTGCAACCGGTTCAAGCACGGCGAATGATTGAACATCGGTCTGTTCCTGTGATGCATCCGTACGTCCGGGAGTGAAAGGCACTTTCACATCATGACCTGCATTCTTGGCAGCCTTCTCAATACCGGCACATCCACCGAGAACGATCAGGTCGGCTAATGAAACTTTTTTGCCGCCGGATTGATTTTTATTGAACTCATTTTGAATACCTTCCATCGTCTTCAGCACTTTCGCCAATTGTTCGGGATTGTTTACTTTCCAATCCTTCTGAGGCGCCAGCCTGATCCGTGCTCCGTTAGCACCTCCGCGTTTATCGGAACCGCGGAACGTCGAAGCTGACCTCCACGCGGTAAATACCAATTCGGACACCGACAATCCTGATGTAATTATTTTACTTTTCAAATTTGCGATGTCTTTATCATCAATCAGCTTATGTGTAATGGCCGGGACCGGGTCTTGCCAAATCAGATCTTCAGCAGGAACCTCGGGACCGAGATAACGTGCTTTGGGACCCATATCGCGGTGTGTCAGTTTGAACCAGGCCTTGGCAAAAGCATCGGCGAATTCATCCGGGTTTTCATAAAAGTGTCTTGAAATCGGTTCATAGATGGGATCGAAACGTAGAGAAAGGTCCGTAGTCAGCATGAATGGCGTATGACTTTTTGATGGATCGTGCGCATCGGGCACTAAACCGGCTCCGGCATCACCCTTGGGTTTCCATTGTTGGGCACCGGCCGGGCTCTTGGTAAGTTCCCATTCATAGCCGAAAAGGTTTTCAAAGAAGTTATTGCTCCATTTTACCGGTGTCGTAGTCCAGGCTCCTTCCAGGCCGCTTCCGATCGTGTCTCCTCCCTTACCGCTTCCGAATGTATTTTTCCAGCCGAGGCCCTGTTCTTCAATCGCTGCCCCTGCAGGTTCTGCACCTACGTACTTGCCCGGATCGGCAGCGCCGTGGGTTTTACCGAAGGAGTGACCGCCGGCAATCAGGGCTACGGTTTCATAGTCATTCATCGCCATACGACCAAAGGTCTCACGAATGTCGCGGGCAGCCGCGATCGGGTCAGGATTGCCGTTCGGCCCTTCCGGATTCACATAGATCAAGCCCATTTGAACGGCGGCAAGCGGATTTTCCAGGTCACGGTCGCCGGAATATCGTTTATCACCCAGCCACTCAGCTTCTGCTCCCCAGTAGATATCCTCAAGAGGCTGCCACACATCTTCACGTCCCCCACCGTAACCGAAGGTTTTGAAGCCCATCGACTCGAGGGCACAGTTACCGGCGAGTATCATCAGGTCGGCCCAGGAAATTTTCCTTCCGTATTTCTGTTTTACCGGCCATAGTAACAGTCGTGCTTTGTCAAGGTTTACATTATCAGGCCAGCTATTTAAAGGGGCAAAGCGTTGCGAACCAGTGCCTCCGCCGCCACGGCCATCGGAGATACGATAGGTACCTGCGCTATGCCATGCCATCCGGATGAAGAATGGTCCGTAATGACCGTAATCCGCCGGCCACCACTCCTGTGAATTTGTCATAAGATCAAAAAGGTCTTTCTTCACGGCTTTAAGATCAAGGGTCTTGAAACCCTCGGCGTAATTGAATGATTCCCCCAGTGGATTATTAAGAGGAGAATGCTGTCGAAGGATATTCAATTTTAACTGGCTTGGCCACCAGTCCTTGTTCGACGTGCCGCCACCGGCACTGTGATTCTGTTCGGTTCCGATAAACGGGCACTTACTTTCATCATTGGCACTTTGTGAAGCATGGCCCGGGTGAGATTTATTTTCCATTTTAAAAGATTTATTTTATTTAGTTCTTCAAATTTAAATTAAACTTTTTGATAATTTTTATTGATATTTTTTATGAGATTATAAATATTATCTATTATCGGGAGTCATGTCCCATTATACTCGGATTCCCGGAAAAATGAATTATAAAAAATATGTATATCATTAAAATTAAGAAATTTATGTGATATTATTAAAATAGAGGGTATTTAACCCCAAGGCAAGCCCTGGACCCGAATTTCCGGAGCAGAGCTCCGGAGAATTAAACCGTAATCTTCTCATCAACCGTAGCGGAACGAGAAGGCGGATTAAAAATTTTCGAAATCCGGAACACGCACCGGTTATATCCAATCGGTAATTTCGCCAGGCACCCCCGAAAATAAGTTTAGTTTATGTATTATATTTTTTATGCTATAAGATTAAAAATTGCTGATATCAGTTGAGTTAAATCTTCAATAAAATATAGGAGGCACCTTTTAGTTTTTAGGTAATTTACCTATTCTTTAAAATGGGTTTTTCTCTCATCATCTCTACTACACACCAGCTTAATTTTAAGGGTAATTAAAAGATAAAGTTGAAAGCCATGAAAACTCATGAAATTAATCCCAACGAAAATATCCTGGAAATAAGACTTGCACAGCATGCGTCCAGGTTAGACAAAATCCATTCTTTAAAACTGGTTATTCTGATTTCTTTTCTTGCCTTATTTGCAATGTTATCAGTTTTACTCTGACAATCGACCGGAGAAAAATAGTAACATCGGGTGATAATTGCAGATAATGAATTGAAGGCATTAAAGATTATGGAGCTTATTCCTGATATGGAAAACAGGTATTCCAACTTTGACAGTTAAAATGAAGTCAGAACAATATTAATTCATGCTACCGGGTATCCCGCTAATAACCGGCGACCTTTTTTATAGTTATGCTCGAAGTAATTGGTAGTTACTTTTTTGATTTATTGGAATCAAAAAATCACTATAACTCCAAATCGTTAAATCATCAATTGAGTCCTTTCTGGGATATTTATTAAATCAGGATTTCGTAATAATAAAAGTAAATATTGGTGATTCAGAATTCCAATAATAAACTTTATTATACTTCACTACATTCACAACAGCTAAAGCTATGGTAAAAATTGACGTTGTTTCCCTATTTATTTTTAGCAATATTTCCAGAATCCAATTTTTTAAGTGGGATTTTTTAATACTTTTTCCTTTTACAATATTAGATATTATTAAGAATCACAATTATTCTCCAAAGTTCAACCAGAAATTGCAATAACTCTTCGAGGGACAGGCTATCGCCATAAGAATCAATTACTGATAAGGACTACGAATATTTTTATTTGTAATTGAATTATTACCAATACGCATTAATAATTAAAATAATGATCACCTTAATTGTTTGACTATGAAACAGCTAACTAAAAAAATCATTTGTTTAATGTTTCTTTCCCTGGTGTTATTAATTATTACCAACAGTTGTAAGAAAGATGATACGATCCAACCAATTACTACAGGTAATTCACCTCAATTAAAAACTCCCGGCGATACGACTCAATCAAAACATGTAGGTTATACATCTATTGCCTCAGCTGATTTTCACACCCTGGCTCTGACAACAGACGGTTCACTTTGGGCATGGGGTTCAAATAGCAATGGTCAATTAGGGGATGGCACCCATGTGGATCGGAATTCACCTGAGAAAATAGGTACGGGATATGCGGCCATTGCAGCAGGTGGCGTACATTCCTTAGCCCTGAAAATGGATGGTACTTTATGGGCATGGGGATGGAACTATAATGGCGAGTTGGGAGACGGCACATATATGGATAAAAACTTACCCGCAAAGATTGGATCCGACTATGCCGATATTGCTGCGGGCGCGGATTATTCTTTAGCCGTGAAAACAGATGGCTCACTATGGTCCTGGGGGTCAAACGCCTATGGACAGTTAGGTGATGGCACTACTAAAAACAGAAACCTACCTGAGCAAATAGGAACCGGATATGCAAAGATTGCTGCTAGCAAAAATCACTCCCTCGCTCTTAAAACTGACGGTACATTGTGGGCATGGGGACTGAATGATAGTGGTCAGTTAGGAGATGGCACAACGGTCAATAGGAATAAACCTGTAAAAATAGGTTCCGGTTTTCTAACGATTGCGACAGGGGGCTATCACTCTCTGGCTCTGAAAACAGATGGCTCACTATGGGTTTGGGGATTTAACGCCTTTGGCGAATTAGGTGATGGCAATTGGCTGGATGTACACACACCAAAGCAGATTGGACAAGGATTTATAGCGATTGCTGCGGGTGGACTTCATTCTCTGGCACTGGAAAAGGACGGTTCACTGTGGGGCTGGGGAAAGAATGGTAATGGCGAATTAGGGAATGGTACCACAGAAAATATAAATACACCTGTTCAAATTGGCTCAGGATATTTATTGATTGCTGCAGGTTATAGGTTTTCCATTGCTATTAAAACTGACCGGACTCTGTGGGCATGGGGTGTAAATGATAGCGGTCAGTTAGGTGACGGAACAATGGATGATAAAGAAATGCCTGAACAGATTAGTTCCGATAAATAATTATGTTTCTCAGTTTAATATAATTTATAATGATATGAAAAAGAAAAACAGAATTTGGATTTATATATTATTTATTCCGGGAGTTTTTTTAATTCTTACTAACAGTTGTAAAAAGGAGGATGAACCGGTCCCCGCGCAACCAGTTTATGCGAAAATTGAGGCAAGTGAGACTTACTCATTAGCATTGAAAAAAGACGGCTCTCTGTGGGGTTGGGGATGGAATTCGCTTAGCCGGTCAGGGTCCGGTTTATTGTTAAATAACAATAAACCACTTGACTTTGGCCCTTAACTATACTCGGATAAAAAAGAGCTTAATATTTTGATTTTAGGCTTTTTTTTATGATTTTTATATCTAGTTACATAACTAGATTGATACTATTATGGGATACCCAACTAAGATTCAGCGAATCAAAAGAGCGAAGAGTGAACAATGGTATGTTAACTTTCCATCCGCTGTTGCTCAAGCCATTGAATTCAATCAAGGCGAAGTAGTTGAATGGATCATTGACGATCATCAACGTTTAGTGTTAAAACGGAGTGATGAGGCAGTTGCCCCGTTGAAAAAAAAACTGCCCAAAAAAACCTGATGGAAGAATTTGAAAATTTTTTCATCCGCAGCCATGCAGCCTTTAAACAATCCCGAACTGCTAAACGAGCTTTGGAATTGGGTTATGGATTGATCAATTGTATGGGACGTCATACGATAACAGGCATGCTGACTGCCAGTGGACAACAATTTAAGGATTGGACAGCCAATTATCGTTTATTTGATGGAGATCGCATGGATGTTGGTGAGATGTTTTCGGTAATTCGCCAAGAACTCATCGATAACCAGTGGCCTGATCCAAAGCCCATCTATGCCCATATGGATGATACCAATACGCGGAAAAGAGGTAAAAGAATTGCCGGTACTTCCTGGATGAGGGATCCGTTAGGACCACCTTTCCATACTAATTTTATCTGGGGGCAGCGATTTATTCAACTTTCTGTATCACTACCCGCTCATAGTGGAGCGGCTCCTTCCAGAACCATCCCTATAGACTTTCACCATTGTCCAACTATCAAAAAACCTAAAAAATCCGATGATACTCGCACTTGGGAAGTCTATAAGGAAAGAAGAAAAATGGCCCGGTTAAGTCAGGCAGGCAGCAATCGTATTAACCTCTTAAGAGAAAATCTCGACCGAGAAGGCGCCCAACTACGCCAATTGATTCTTAGTGTAGATGGTAGTTATACCAATGAAACAGTTATCAAACAACTGCCTGAAAACACCATTTTGATCGGACGGATAAGAAAAGATTGTTGTTTATATCAATTACCGGAATTTTCTCAATACAGTGTTGGCAGAAATCGGGTATATGGGACACAGCTTCCCACCCCCGAACAGATCCGGCAATCCGATCAATACCCATGGCAAGAAGTCGTGGCATGGGCCGCTGGCAAAACACATACCTTTAATGTGAAAATTATTCGTGACATTCGTTGGAGAAAGGCCGGTAACAAAAATCTGCAACTCGTTGTGGTTCGTCCACTGGGTTACCGGCTAA
>CAYNCU010000020.1:0-28386 GCA_964395765.1 uncultured Roseivirgaceae bacterium
ATTATGTTTTTTTTGATTTTTTCGATGAATAAAAAAAACCTGTCTTTTCCTATACTTTTTTTCAATTATCTTCCAATGGAATTGTATCCATTTCAACAGAAAGTAATAAAAACCAAACCAGCTGCCTTTACCCGCAAAACCATAAATCCCGTTCAGGAATGCTTCATTCCTTCCTTAACCGGGAACAGGTGCAGGATATACGGAAAAATGGCATTCATACTTTCCTCCACCCCTTTTGAAGAACCGGGAAGTGTAATGACGAGGGTATTTTTTATAATGCCTGCTATGCCCCTCGACAACATGGCATATGGCGTGCGTTCCTGTCCGTAATTCCTGGCGGCTTCCATGATCCCGGGAATTTCACGATCCAATAACGGGGTTATGGCATCCGGAGTAACATCTCTGGAGGATAGCCCTGTTCCACCTGTGAATATCACAAGGTCGAAATTTTCCTTGCTTAAGAACAAAACTTTTTCTTCAATCGCTTTGCGGTCATCGGGAAGGATTTCATAACCGGAAACCGAACAATCGTATTCCTTTAATACATCGATAATTATTTTCCCCGATTTATCGTCACTGGTTTTTGCCGATACGCTGTCCGAACAGACCACCACAGCACATTTTAAATTATTGCCCGATATTTTTCTATAATCCGATTTCCCGCCTTTCTTCTGTTGCAGGCGGATGGAGGTGATCTCAATTTGCTTGTCGATCGGTTTAAGCATATCGTAAATCGTCAGGCAGGTAACGGCGGCACCGTGCATAGCTTCCACCTCAACCCCTGTCCGGTAAATGGCATGCACTTCAACGGTCACCTGGATTTCCAGGTTATCAATCTTATGCTGAATGGAAGTAAATTCAATCGGGATCGGATGGCAATCGGGAATTGCCTGCGGCGTATGCTTTACCGCCAGCAGACCGGCTGCCCGGGAAAATTCGAATACGTCGCCCTTGGGTACCTGTTTATTCACAACGGCATCAATGGTTTCCTGCCGGGAAACCTTAACCGTGGCAGTGGCTATGGCAATTCTTTTCGTTCTTATCTTGTTCGTAATATCTCTCATGGGTCATTTATTTTCTTTCCATTGATGCGATTCATCCTCGAATATTTCCTTCCCCCATACCGGTAATTCCGATTTTATACGGTTCACCGTTTCCTGGCAGGCTTCAATGGCATTCTTCCTGTGTTCCGAAGAAGTAAAAACAAACAAACTGATCTCGCCGGCCTCCACCCTTCCCAGGCTGTGGTAAACATGCATACAATGCAAAGGATATTTTTTAAAAATCTCTTCCCGGATCACATGCATTTTCTCAAGGGCCATTTCCTCATACGCCGTATAGTCAATGGCTTTCACCTTTTTCCCATCGATGAGATCGCTGCGAACCTGGCCCAGGAAAATGTTATGAGCGCCGATACCGGTTTTTTCGCTATGACCGGCAATGTTTTGGGCTATAAATTCCGGCTTGACGGCTCCCTGAACAAAAATATTTTTAGGTTTCTTGTGTTCCATCGCCAAATGAATTATCTGTACTCCCGGTTTACCCTTTATTTAAATATTGCTTTTCCCGGTTTATTATTCCTTCCTGCAAGCTGTATATTTTTTTTGAATTACCGAAGATATCCTTCAGAATATCCACACCCAAAAGGCTTCTTTGCCCGGACCGGCAAAATAAAATTACTGTATTTCCATTGATCTTCGCACTACTTTCCCCGAGTTTTCCAAGAGGCAGGGCAATGGATCCGAACTGCTTTACCTCCGGCAGCTCACCTTCTTCCCTGACGTCGATAATTTCAGCTTCCCCCGACCCTACCCAACGATCAAATTCGTCCACACTGATTTCCTTTCATCCGTTATGTGGGATGAGCAAAGCCATTCGTAATCCGTTTGTCGGAATGTTTCCTCATTTCCGGGTATCAACAATGCAGTAACCGGCAAAGGATTTATTGAAACTTCATAAAATTGATTATTCAGGGCATTGCAGGTAAGTAATTTATTGCACAGCGATTCCCCGGTACCCGTGATCAGTTTTATGGTTTCATTGGCCATCATGTTTCCGATAATTCCCGTTAAAACCCCCGGCACACCGGCTTCTGCACAATTAAATACTTCGTTATCACCGGGCGGGTCCGGAAAAAGGTCACTATAATTTACGGGAATTGTATTCTTATCTTTTTTTCCTGAAAATACGGCCAGATGTCCTTCATATTGAGAAACAGCTCCGAATACCAATGACTTGTTTAATAAAACGCATGCATCATTTACCCTATAGCGCGTTGCAAAATTATCCGATCCGTCAACGATCACATCATACCGATTTAAAAGCTCAAGGACATTATGCCGGGTCAGCCTTTCAGAATAGAATGCAATATTAATGTCCGGGTTTAATTCTTTCAGATGCCGTGCGGCCGTTTCCGCCTTGGGATGGCCGACATCGGCACTTTTATAAAGGATTTGCCTGTGAAGATTGGATAACAGGATCACATCATCATCAATAATACCCACCGTTCCCGTGCTCGCGGCGACAAGACATAACAGGGCCGGGCATCCCATACCGCCGGCACCTATCACCAGCACCTTTGCGTTGAATAATTTCTTTTGGGCATTTTCGCCGAATCCTTTCAGGATGACCTGGCGCTGGTACCTGTCGGAATCTATATTACCTGTTTCAGCCATTATCCTCCGGAAAAAGGGGGTAAAAGGGCAACCGTAGAATTATTCTCCAACCTGGTATTTTCACTTACAATATTCTTATTCACCGCAATTGCATACCTGATATTTTTCAAACCCGGGTACTGGTTCCTGAGGTATGTTTCCAGCTGATTCGTATCCATCATGTCGGAAACTGTTAGGTTTCCCTGATTCGTTATTTCCGCGAGGTGACCGAATATCAATACATTGATTGTCATTATTGAAATGAGAAATTATTATTAATAACTGATGTACCTTATCGACGAAGTAACATAATGACTATGTGGTTTCATGATATTGTGTTTTTGCAACCATTAAGACCGGAATTAATGCCGCCGGGGCACTTCAATAACTTCAGGTCAAAGTTGCGCAAAGTAAAGGAAAAACATCATCAATAAATTTACTAAATCATATTAATTTCATTGAAACGCAATTTGGATTTCTGATCCCATCCTTTAAAATATTTCTACAGCGGAAGAATATGAACTTCCACTTCGTCCCCTTTATTATAAGCGTCAACACCTTCGTCCATTTTTATCAGGCAGTTGGCTTTGGCATAGGAGCGCATCCGGAACGATTCCTGGGCAGACAATGGGGTAACATATTCGTCTTCCATCAAACCTTTCAGGAAAAACGTAAGGTCCGGATTTTTTTTATAATCGGTCTTCAACCGGCGCCGGGTAATACCGACAATATTTTCCGTCGCGGACATAACTTCTATGGCGGGGATTACATATTCATAAAAGCTGGTGAGTACGGAGGATGGATTGCCGGGCAGGCCGAAAACGAGGGACTTTTCATTCTTGCCGAAATACAACGGCTTTCCCGGTTTCTGTTTTACCCGGTGGAAAATTTTTGATATTCCACAAGTAGTTAATGACCGTAACACAAAATCATAATCGCCAACGCTTATCCCCCCGGCAATTAAAATCAGGTCACTTATTTGTAATTCCTGTTTTAATATTTCAATCATTTCTTCAGGATCATCTTTTGCATGACGCGACCTGATATTGTCAATATGAATACTATGCAAGGCTGCTTTCAGTGCATAGGAATTGGATTCAAACACCTGACCCCGTTGTAAGGAACTTCCCGGTGATTGAAGTTCATCGCCGGTAACGATTATACTTACTGAAGGTTTCGGGTAAACTGACACTCCTTTCTGACCGATCCCCGCCAGAAAGCCGACAGCCGCCGGTGTTAACCGGCTATTCTTTTCCAGGGCCAGCTCGCCTTTCTTAATTTCAGAGGCCACTGCCCTGACATTACTTCCTGCCTTTAGTGCTTTATCATTAATTGATAATTCGTCATTTTCCACACTTACCTTTTCCTGCATAACAACCGTATCAGCGCCATCGGGAAGTGCTGCCCCGGTAAATATCCGTACTGCCTGATTTGCTGAAATTGTTAGTGGACCGGCGCTTCCGGCCGGAATCTCTCCTCGAACCAGCAGTTTCCCATTTTTTTCCCAATCGGAAAACAAAAAAGCATACCCATCCATGGAAGATTGACGGAAGGCGGGGATATCGAATTGCGCTTTAACCTCTTCGGCAAGCGAAAGGTTAAAGGCTTGTTCAAGCAGCACTTTTACTGGTGAAAGAACACGTGAATTTTTTTTTACTAAGGAAAGGGCCTCCCGGACTGAAATCATGCTGAAAATATTTTAGTCTAACCCCCGATAGTGATCATACTCCTGTTTTTAATCGTAGCGGCATCCAGTTTTTCATAATGGTTATCAAACTGACCGCCCAGCATTTCAGCCTTGCCACTTATACATTGCCGGATCAACGGCACAACGTCTTCACCATTCCTTAAGGCAGAAAGCAGGTTAATTTCCTGTTTGGAAAAAAGGCAGTTTTTCATTTTACCGTCGGCCGTAAGGCGCATCCGGTTACAATTACCGCAAAATGGTGCGCTCATAGTACTGATCACTGCAAAAGTGCCGGCATGTCCCGGAATGGAATATTTTTTGGCGGTTGCATGAACATCGTTCTTAAGGGGAGTGAATGAATACTTATCCTCAATGACGCTCAGCATCTCCTTCCATGTAAATACCTGGTTCGGAGTCCAGCGATTACCGCTGAAGGGCATGAATTCTATAAACCTTACATGAACGGGGTTATCCTTTGTCCAATCGACAAAATCCAGGATCTCACTGTCATTGAATTCTTTCATGACCACAACATTCACTTTCACATGAATGCCTGCTTCAATCATTTTAAATATATTATTATAAACGAGCTGAAACTGGTCACGCCGTGTGACATATTGAAATTTTTCCGGATGGAGTGTATCCAGACTAATATTTATTGATTTTACACCGGATTCTTTCAGCAGGTCAATGTATTCATGCACACGGGTTCCGTTGGATGTGAGGGTAAGGGTAACGGGTAATTTTGACAGGGCGCGGATGATCACGCCGGCATCTTTTCTGACCAAAGGTTCTCCCCCCGTCAGTCTGATTTTCCTGACGCCCAATTCCACAAAAGTTTTAGCCAGGGATTCGATTTCCCCGGCCTGCATAAGTTTTGAAGAAGGGGTGAATATATAATTCTCTTCAGGCATGCAATAAAAGCAGCGAAGGTTGCAGTTTTCAGTAAGTGAAATCCGCAGATAATCATGAACCCGGTTAAAATTATCTTTAATCAATGGAGCCGGCTTTTAATGTTTTATAAAACGTTGATAACAAACATAATAACAATATAATGGATTAGGATGTTAATCAATTGGTTTTTTAAGAGAGAAAATAAATAAATAAGCCTGTCCGCCCAAAATCAGCGAACAGGCCAACCTACGATTTAACCAACCTCGATGGGACCCCGTTGCAGATCAACTGAAACGGAATCACTCCATCCCTATTTATTCTACTTTATTTTTGCCGTCGAATTCTGCAAATTCGCGATGCGGCCGTAAAGCATTGGAAACTTTTTTAACCACCAGGTTATTCGCCAGGTTAAAGGTGTCTTTCAATTTAATATCTATTGATGATGCCCCGATCATTACAGTATAGGTCCCTGCTGCCGCTACAAAAGACGAACTTGTCGTATCGAAGGAAGACAGGTCACGACCGGTAATGGTAAAAGTAAGGGTCTGGGATTTGCCGGGTTTCAACAGATCCGTTTTTGCAAATCCTTTTAATTCCTCTGCCGGCTTGTCGAGGTTTCCGGAAGGCGCATGCAGATACAGTTCCACTACTTCCTTGCCCGCTGCCTTACCGGTATTCTTTATATCCACCGTTACCGTTATTTCGTTATTAAAATCCTTTGAACTCAGTTTCAGGTTGCTGTAAGTAAAATTCGTATACGACATTCCATAACCGAATTCATAGGAAACAGGAACGTTGTAGGTGTCGTAATACCGGTAACCGACGTAAATTCCATCATGATAAATTGCTTCTGCCGGGGTACGATGCATGAAAGAGAATCGTCCGGTATCTTTCGGCGCCATGGGGTTAATGAGTTCATAACCCGGGAAGAAATCGGAGGAAGGAACATCATCATAGGAAACCGGGAATGTAACAGCGAGTTTACCCGACGGGTCTACCTTACCACTCAGCACATCGGTAATGGAATTTCCGGCTTCCTGTCCGGGCTGCCAGGCCAAAAGGATAGCATCCGGAATATTTTTCCAGCTTGCGGTTTCAATTACACCACCGATATTGAGAATAACAACAACCTTTTTTCCCTTGGCATGAAAAGCATCCGTTACCGTTTTCATCATATCCTTTTCCTTATCGGATAAGTTAAAATCATTTTCCACTTTGCGGTCGGCACCTTCGCCTGAATTCCTGCCGATAGTAATGAGGGCAATGTCATTCTGATCAGCCATTTTATTAGCCAGATCGCCGGTAATTTCCATCTCAGGTATCGGCTCACGTCGTCTCATGAATGAGAATCTGCCCCTGGGTTGTTTGGCTGTTTCTTCCTTTACATAATCCGTGTATGATTTCTGCAGGGAAGCATCCAAAGTATAGCCGCCGTTGGCCAGTCCCTGTACAAGATCAATAGTGTAAGCCTCGTTTACATCGCCGCTTCCGGTACCCCCGGCGATAATGTCATAGGATGTATTTCCGAAAGCCGCAATTTTTTTATCTTTTTTATTCAGGGGAAGCGCCATATTATCATTTTTCAGCAACACCATTCCTTCAGCGGCTGCGGTCCTGGTGACCTGTGCATGGGCCGTAAGATCAGGTTTATTGGTGAATTTATAATCTTTAAAATGCGGGGTTTCAACGATAATATTTAATATGCTTTCAACATTACGGTCGAGGATCTTTTCATCCAGTTTTCCGCTTTTTACTGCCTCCATAATCGTTGTTATCTGCCGTGAGGAGCCGGGCATCAGCAAGTCGTTGCCGGCAATCATTTGTGCCACGGGATCAGTTCCTCCGCCCCAGTCCGTCATTACATATCCCTTATATCCCCAGTCATCTCTTAGAATTTTTGTTAGCAGGTCCTCACTTTCGGATGTATAGGTACCGTTTATTTTATTATAGCTGGACATGACCGTCCAGGGCTTTCCCTGTTCTACGGCAATTCTGAAACCCTCAAGGTAAATTTCGCGAAGGGCGCGCTGACTGATAATTTCATTAACCGTATTTCTGTCGGTTTCCTGGTTATTGGCATCGAAATGCTTAAGTGAGGTGCCTACGCCATCCGATTGAATTCCCCTGATCATGGCTGCTGCCATTTCCCCGGCGACCCGTGGATCTTCCGAATAATATTCAAAATTTCTACCGCACAACGGGTTTCTTTGAATATTCATTGCAGGGGCCAGAAGAGCATCAGCACCATATTCATGGACTTCGTTTCCCATAGCCTCGCCGACCTTATAAACAAGGTTGGTATCCCAGGAAGAGGCCAAAAGGGTGGCCACGGGGAAAGCTGTACAGTAATAGGTATTGGGATCGTTTTCACGTTTCGGGCTTATGCGCATCCCGGCCGGGCCGTCCGTTACCACCATTGTAGGAATACCGAGACGATCAATTTCCGCCGTTCGTCCCGCAGCACCATCCACGTAAGGTCTTATTTTTTCCAGCATGGACTTATATACCGGATCCATATTTTCTTCGTTGGTTTCGAATGGGTTTCTCCGGTTTCCAAAAGCCCTTCTTAAGGAATCGGGAATGTGAAATACCATACCTGTACCCACCACTAACCAGCATTTTTCCTGAAGGGTCATTGCAGCTACAACTTGCTTGACATTGTCTTTGGTAAGCTTCAGATCCGTGGTCCCGGATCCGGATTGAGCCAATAAAGGGGTCGTTATCAGCAAGGCTGATAACCAAAAAAGGGAAATTTTCTTCATAAGTAAAAGATTTTTCAGTGTAACAAAAATTATTGCACGAACAATAACAAGAATGTCTATGTTAAAGATATCCATTGATACCTCTTCCCGGAAATAAAATAGATGTTCCGCTAAATAAAATAGACAAACAGGCCTGTTTTATCCATCGTTAAGGCACCAGGCTTCTTACTTTGATGCCATTGCGGCCCATCAACTTGCATTAATTCAGGAAATAACCGGAAGTTTTCTTAAAATCATTTATTTCCCCACCGATAGCATATTCATCAGTAGCCGGATGGCTCCTTTATTTCCCGCCGGCAACTGACGAAACAACGACAGGGATGTATAGATATAATTTCCTTTCCCATAGGTTGTATAAAGTGTGGCACCTTCCAGCGGTGATTCTCCGGTATCATTCATTTTAAAAATAGGGATGTACCGGTTATCCCAATGACTGGGGAAATTCAAGCCTCTTTCCTGGACCCAGTCGTTAAAATCCGCCTGGGTTATTTTATTGGGGTAATTCAATAACCTCTGATCAGGATTAATAAAACTTACTTTCGCATCCTCTTCGGTAACCCGGTCATTGGAAAGCGTGATAGGATACGGGGCAAAATCCTTTGTGATCAGGGGATGTACTCTGTTGTATTCCATGATGAGCGTTCCCCCGTTATATACGTATCGTAACAATTGCGGCATCCATTCATTGATTTTCTCGTCAACATTCAGCGCCCTTACTTCAGTAACAATAGCATCATATTGTGCCAGTTTTTTTACATCGGAATAGTCATCTGCGTTCAGCACATCGACATTAAAGCCTGCCAGTTTCAGGAAATTAAGCATATGATCGCCCGCCCCCGGTACATACCCGATTTTTTTAACGGTACAGGTCCAGTCATTCTTCAGCACTTTTACCGAAGAAGGTGTATAATACTGCAAGGTTGGAATATGACTGTACCGGATAATATGTTGTGTTTTGTTAAAAATTTTATCCCCGGAACGGAAAACGGCATTTAACATATAACCATTGGCATTCTCGTCACTTAGCTTCGATGCGGGGATTTTCACGACGATTACCGTATCCTTACCGGCTTTCAGGTTTACCGGGCTGAGGGTGAGAAGGGGGCTTCCGGTACTGATGGTCAGGGTGCCATTATTTATATCCTTCACAGGATGAACCATCAGTGATGTATTAATGGATCCGTCCGGTTGTGTCATTACAAGTGTTGCGCCGAAATCCAAGGTAACGGCAGGAACGATTCTTAATTTTTCAACTACAGTCCCTTTTTCCTGGTCATTGGTTTTAAAGGATAATGGTATTTTAACCGTAAAATCCTGATCCCCGATTTGAAGGCTCACCGAACCATTCAATAACGATGGGGTTTCAGGAAGTCCCAGCAACGAATCCACGGGGATGGAGTAATGCGCATCGTCCATGGGAGGTTGCGACATCCAATACGGTTCCGTTATCGGTGTATTGTCAGGGATCGTAATATCATGCCTGAAATTATGGAGATCATCGTCGTTGATTTTTATATTTTCGCCGGTTGATTCATTCAGCCAGTTAATTGATTTTAAAACCATGGAAGTGGAAGAACGCCCGATGATATTCAATTCAAATGGCAGGGATGAACCTTCGGTGGCATAGGGTTGATTGGTCACCATCTCGGCCAGAAATCCGCTGCAATCAAGTATAATTTTATCGATTTCTTCGGTTTTTTCATTTCTCCAGTATTCATCCTTTACCGAGGCAATCATTTTCCTTATATCCAGTAATTCCGGAAGGCTCGCGTCGGGATGAAGGAAATCATAATTTTGCAATACTTTGTCAATCTTATCACCGATATCCTTTCGCCCGACCCTGTTCCATGAAATATCAATTCCATCAAATAGGGAGGTTTTTATCGGGGAACCGTCAAGGAGCGAAAAGTATTCTGTTGCTGTTCCCGGAACACTGGGTGTACCGGCACCCTGGCTTTTATGCATACTACGAATGATTCCGGCAAGTTCCCCGTACCCCATTCCCAGCAATGGAGAATATTGCCCAACGGTGACCTTAAACTGATCCTCCGAAGTCGTATTAAAACTTCCGAACCGGAAAGTGTTCCATAAAACACGTTTCGGTTGCCAGGGAGAATAATATTTAAGCTGATCCGGGTATTTCGTCTTATCGCCGGAATCCTTGAAAGCATCCTCCGCCAAAATGGTAGCCGCGGCATGCTGTCCATGTCCCGCCTGTGCGGTGGGAGGAAATCGGCATATGACTACATCAGGTCTGAATTTTCTATAAATCCAGGTAACATCCCCGGTAAGTAGCTTTTCATTCCAATGTTTAAAAGTTTCCGTATGACTCTTGGAAAAGCCGAAATCAATGGCCCGGGTAAAATATTGCCCGGCTCCGTCAATGGCACGGGCGTCCAGTAATTCATGGGTGCGGATTAAACCAAGCGCCGCCCCCTGCTCGCTGCCAAGAATATTCTGTCCTCCGTCGCCTCGTGTAACGGAAAGGTAGGCAGTCCTGAGATTCTGATCCTGCACCAGCCAGGCCAGGAGCCTTGTGTTTTCATCATCGGGATGGGCAGCAAGGTATAAAACATTGGCAAGATGATCCAGTTGTGATATTTCATGATATATCCTCGCGGAATTCTCAGGGTGTACCTGTTGCGCCTGAGCAGTAATTGTAATAACCAGTGAAAGGAATAAAATATTAATCTTACGCATTATCCTGATATTTTAATTTCGAATTCAACGCGGCATCAGCTTCTCTTTTAACGGAAATTATGAAGCGCTAATTCCATCAAAAGAAATCAATTAATAATAATTAACACACAATTGAGGAAAAGAAAATACCGGGGAAAGGCGTAAAATGTCGTGATCACTGACTACGTGGCCTCCCCCCTAAAACCAGGTATGTATTCGCCATCAACAATCCCATAAGGCCAATATAGGATAATTTCTGCCAGACAGTGCCCTGAAAGTGTTCATCAATTCCGTTATAAGTAACCCAAAGCATGAACAGAATGTTACCGGCAACAGTCAAAATCATCAATATTTTTTTTAACTCTTTCATAATTAATTCATTTATTTTTTCCTATGATCGTTTAATTGTAATTCCTGTACCAATTTATTTTTCGGGTCACGTACATGGTTATTCCCAATGCCACGAATAAGCCGAGGCTACCCACCAACAAAGAATATTTTTCCAGCTGGAGAAGCGTATAAATAAATCCGTAGGTAATGGCAAGGAAAAAAAGCATCAGGAAGGAATTTCCCGGTTTTTCGAATAACGTTTTCGAATATAGAAATATCTGAATTATGATGAGTACAGAAGCAATCAGATAGGCGAAATCAAACCCGATATATTCGGACAGTGATAATAATAAAATGTAAAACAGGGTAAGAGACAGTCCTACCAATACATATTGGATCGGGTGAATTCTCTTATGAGCCATAATTTCAACCAGGAAAAACACCAGGAATGTCAGCGCAATTACCAATAAAGAATACTTCGATGAACGAAGGGATTTCAGGTATTGATCGGCAGGAAGCAGAAAATTTACGCCAAAGGCTGAATTTGAAAGCGTTTGCGTCTCATCGGTCCATTGCTGGGGATAATTCCGGTTGTAGTCCAGTATTTTCCAGTCCGCATTGAATCCATCCCCGGTTACCTTATAGGTGGTCGGCAAAAAGTCACCCGTAAAACTTGGCGTATTCCAGGAAGAAGTCATGCTTGCCGTGGTTTCTTTTCCCAGAGGAACAAAGAATATATTTTCACTTCCTTTCAGAGAAATATCGATCGTAAATCCGGACGCGAACCCGGTTCCTGAATCCAGGGGAAGCATTGCGGAAACTCCCGAGTTGAACAGGGTTTTATCCGTATTACCAGGGCTGAATTCATAATTTCCCGATCCCCATTGCAGTCCAATGGAATCCGTAATACCCCTCAGATCATCAATTCCTAACTGCAATCGCGCTTGTTGCCAGATTACATCCTTCTCACTGATTCCAAGAGAAGTAAAATCAGGAAGCGGGAATTTTCCATGTAAATGGATATGGGAATTATAAACAATTACCGTGTATAGCCCGCGATGTCTTTTCTCGGGAACCACATGGCTTTGAATATTCAGTTGATCCGGAAGAAAATAGGCATCTTTTTTATAAGATTTAATTTTCCCGTCATTATCGATCTGGGAAAACAGGTAGGGAATAACAAGCACCGGCCCGGTTACCTGCTGTGAACCGGACCATTTGCCCGAAACATCCTTGATAGCCTCCTTCATGGTATCTTCTCTTTCGCTGATCAAAGAGGTGATCATGGTTTTAGGGATCAGGAGCACGAGAATAATAAAGGTGATCGACAATAATTTTATTGTGACCGAACGGCTTAGGCTTTCATTAAGCTTTTCAAACCAATTTAAATTCTGATCATCCATAGTTTTAAAAAGTTTAAATTCAAATTAACATTTAGTACAAGGTGAAGAATCATAGGAACAACAGTTTTATTCCTGATTATTTTTAAAGGAGTTGAGTCCCAATGGATTTTTAAGACAATAATATCCGGTAACGGCAGCAACCATAGCAGTTCCGGTAAAAAAGCCAAACACTAATAAAATCCGGTTCAAAGGCGGCAAGGTCCCCCCACCTTCGGTCATTTCACCGGCAAAGGCGGTCATTCCAATAAGCAGGCCCAGAAGTGTGATAAAGATCCAGGGCCGGGATTTTAATCCGGGGGCCGGGGTTTTAATTTGTATTTTCTTTTCCTGTACAGGTATGGGAATGAAATCCCGTACCATAAAAGATAAAGGAATAAAATATAATGCAATACTTAATGCCAATGTGACAAGTTCTCCCGGGATTATAGGATATAAGTTAAGCGGATACAATCCCAGGATCAGGATCCAGGATATTAAAATCAAGGAAGTCTTAAGGGAAATTCTTATTTCCGGAGAGCCCGATTTTCTTGCCATACGTCGGAGAATAATAAGAACAATAAATAAAAAAGCAGTCATACCAGAAAAAAGAAGAATGAGTTCAACGGCAGGTGGCTTATTTATCCATTCGAATATTTGACGGATCATTGCAATCAAGTCCGCTGAGAGGGCAATAAGAATTCCAAGGGCAATAGCGGCATGCGTTCGTAAAATTAAAATAATCTGACGAGAAGATGATCCCCGGCCGCGAAAGAACAATAAGGTACGATAGATAATCAGACAAAAGAGAATCATGGAAAAAATCATGGCGAAAGATCCGAAAGCATCCCACGGATCTTCTCCGAACGGAAGAATGGCCGACAAAGCGGGACTATGTTTATTAAACATGAAATAGAGGTAAAAAAAAATTACCAACAAACCACTAATTATCGTAACTGATTTCAATGATTTTTTCATCTTGATTACCATTTTTTACATCTTAATTTCAATGAATTCACTCATACATCAATAATAACAAAGTACTTTATATTACAAAGTAAAATCACAAAAAAAATCATTTTTGTGATTTTATTAATTGCTCCAGAATGTCGAGATGTTCGGCAAATGCTTTTTTACCCGCTACGGTGCATAAATACCGTGTATTGGGTTTTTTTCCGACAAATTGTTTTTTCACCTTTATATATCCTTCCCTTTCCAGGATTTTAAGACTGCTCGCCAGATTTCCGTCCGTAAGATCCATCAATTCCTTTATTGCGTTAAAATCAATTTCAGGATTGGTTACCAATACCGACATAATGCCGAGTCTCACGCGGCTGTCGAATACCTTGTTCAGCCTCGAATAGATCTCCTTCACATTCCGAATTTTAATAACATAATGATACCATAAATAAGATGCATGATACCAAATCCCATCGCCCAAAACAATAATCCGTAACCAGGCAACAGCGAACTGATCAATCCCAGTAAAATCTCGGCATAACCCATCCACTGTATTGCAGATAAGGTATATTTCGCCCCCTGGACTAAAGAAATACCATAAAATATCAGAAAGGAAGGCACAATCGTTTCAAAATGTCCCATGATCGCCATGGTGATCACAAAAAGTCCGCCGGCTACCAGGGGAACAGAAAGGGTCGTTAACAATTGTTTCGAACCCGGCCCCCAAAAAATCAGTTTTTGCCGTTTCGCCCGGTAATAGGAAAAGATTACCGCCGTGAACAACGCCAATATCAAAATGACGATGAGTACGATTAAGAGCATGATAAATATAAATGACCAATGGCCATGATTTTCCAGCACCGTGATTGAGAATTGCCGGCCCAGGAATCGATAAGCGATCAGGGTTCCCGCCAATGCATAAATGCCTGCCAGAATTCCTGACCATCCGCTCAGTGAAATGAAGCGGGACGATCGTTCCATGATACTCCGGATCTCCTTTATATCCTTTATATAATCCTGTGAATCTTCCATTCTAAAAGTACTTTGTAATACAAAGTTGACAATTATAAAATGAAATGCAAAAATTCCGGTAAAAATATTATGGATTTATCTTTCCCGTATATTTGTTCTAACATCAACACTTTTTGCCATGACCCAAACCACAATTTTTATGCTATTGATTTTGCTCAGCCTGCCTTGCTTATCACAGCCTCAAAAAGGCCTTTATTTACCGGTAGAATTCCAGCATGCTTTCAATTCCGGGACCCGTTCATTCGACGGAGATCCCGGAAAAAATTACTGGCAGAATCACTCCGATTACAACCTGAAAGCAATTATCGACCCCTATAAAAAGACACTTGCAGGAGAGGCTGACATTACTTATTACAATGAAAGTCCCGATACGCTCAACTCTATTACCGTATTTCTTTATCCCGATGAATATGCAAAGCGTTCCTCCAGGGATTATGACATTGATCCTAATCTGCTCACCGATGGCGTACATATAGATTCCCTGGCGGTTGATAATATGGAGGTCAATCTCGATGACAGGAGCGCGGTCTGGCGATATGGAACAAGAATGTTCATACGGCCGAAAACTCCCGTCTTGCCTGATTCATCAGTACAACTTCATATTGCCTGGAATTATATTATTACGGCTAATGGCGAAGACCGGGACGGAATCTATGACAGTACCAGCCTATTTATCGGATACTGGTACCCGGAAATCGGCGTATATGATGACATTGACGGTTGGAATAGCATCGATCATACCGGTGGAGTGGAATTTTACCATGATTATTCAAATTATAAAGTCGAATTAGAAGTGCCGGACAATTTCCTGGTTTGGGCTTCCGTTCCACCTGATAATGAAAAGGATATTTACCCGGATTTCATACTCAATCGATTAGCCGATGTAAATGAAAATAAAGCCACTCCAATTGTGACTAAAGACGATATCCAAAAAGGGATCAGGGTAAAAACCAATCTTTGGAAATATACGGCAAATGATTTCCCGGATTTCTGTTTTGCACTCAGTGATCATTACCGTTGGGATGCCAGATTATATAAAAACAGCGACACCTATTTTCTGAATACCGTTTATCCGGAATATCATAAACGCTTCGCCGTCAATTCTCAAATTGAGTATGAAGCGCTTGGAGTTTTTACTACCCAACTGCCGGCCATTCCCTTTCCGTTCAGGTATTTTACAGCCGTGAATGCGCTGCACGGCGGTGGCATGGAGTACCCGGGGATGATCAACGACGGATTTTATGATACTGCCCTGATCAGCCGGCCGACGACCGAACTGGCAGCCAACCGGGGCCTGACCTATCATGAAATGTTCCACATGTTTTTTCCCTTTTATATGGGAATCAACGAATCCAAATACAGCTGGATGGATGAAGGCTGGGCCTCCTTTACAAGTTATTTGATCCCGAATGAATACAGGGCCCGCGGTTTATACCGTTTTGGTGAATTATCGGTTGCCCCAATGATGGTTCCTTCCAATATTACCCCGAGGGATTTTTATGTCAATGCCTATACGATTGGCGCCTATTCTTATTATTCCTTACAGCAATTACTTGGTCAACCGTTATTTTTAAAATGCCTTCAGGAATATATACACCGCTGGCATCACAAACATCCCACCCCCTATGATTATTTTAATTCCTTCAGCAACACCTCCGGAAAAGATCTCAACTGGTTCTGGAAACGATGGTATTTTGACTGGGGCTATGTAGACCTGGGCATTAAGGGTTATAATGGTAAGGAACTGACCATACAAAATATTGGCGGGAAACCTATGGCCGCCTCAGTAAAATTAACCTTTGAAGATCAGTCCACCGATGAAGTTCGGATTAACCCCTCGGTGTGGAAAGAAAGCGACACCTACCAGCTTTCGGTTACCAGAAAGAAGAAGCTGATTTCAGCAGAATTGATTATACCTTACACCGGCGATGTCATGTTAGATAATAATACCTGGATGGTAAAGTAAAAAAAATTTGGAAATTCCAATTACCCTTTTATGAGTAAATGGAATTTCCAAAAATTTTATTTTGAATTGATCTTATCAAGAACCGCCATAACTTCCCTCACATGGCCTTCAGAGGTTTTTAACAATTCCATTTCAGCATCAGTGAGTTTGAGTTCGATGATCTTTTCCGCACCATCCTTCCCGAGAATTACCGGTACGCCCAGGTAGCAATCTTTGATCCCGTATTCACCGTCCAGTTTAACACAAATCGGGAATACCCTTCGCTGGTCCCTGATCACGGCTTCCGCCATCTGGGCTGCCGCAGCCCCCGGTGCATACCAGGCCGAAGTTCCCATTAATTTCACCAGTTCTCCGCCTCCCGTTTTTGTTCTTTGGATGATTTTATCCAGGGTTTCTTTATCCAGCATCTCGGTTACCGGAATACCGGCCACAGTGGTATACCGTGGAAGCGGTACCATGGTGTCGCCATGACCGCCCAGCAGCATAGCCTGAATTTCCTTGGCAGATATTCCAAGTGCATCGGCAAGGAAGGCTCTGTAACGCGCCGTATCCAGGATACCCGCCATACCCAGCACTTTGGTTCTCGGGCGTTTGGAAACGATATGAGCCTGGTACGTCATCACATCCAGCGGATTGGCAACCACCAGTATGATGGCCTCCGGTGAATATTTCATTATGTTTTCCGTTACGGATTTTACGATCCCCGCATTCACTTGAATCAGATCGTCGCGGCTCATTCCGGGTTTTCTGGGTACTCCCGAAGTAATGACTACAACATCCGAATCGGCGGTATGAGAAAAATCATTTGTAAAACCAATGGTTTTGGTATCGTACAAATCAATAGATGCCTTTTGCCAGATATCAAGGGATTTCCCTTCTGCGAGGCCTTCTTTAACATCCACCAGCATTACTTTACTGGCTACTTCCCTTGAGGCAATAATATCAGCACAGGTGGCACCGACGTTTCCTGCTCCGACTACTGTTACTTTAATCATTGTACAAATTTTTTTAGTTTAAAAATGTATTATGAAAAAAAAGATTTCCCGATAATTAAGTTACATATAAATTGCCTAATTCATAAAAAATCATCCGTATTTAGAAGATTTATAAGCCTGACCAAGGTTAAAAAATCCTAATGAGGTCCGATAGGCTCGAAAGATATTACGGTTAAAATCATCATATAATTCCGCCAGTGAAGTCATCACTTTTGCCTTGATCCGGGGATGCCGGCTAAAAACCTCAAAAATATTTACCTTCGGTATTATATAAAGTTCTGCTTCTTCGGAGGCGACAATAGCCGTATATACTCTTTTGGAATTATCCAGTAACGCATTTTGCCCGAAAAATCCTCCCGGTTTTACTTCCTGTAAGACCTCGAAACTATCCTGTATATCGATATTCAGGGCGACCCTTCCGCTTTTAATAATATAAAAGGCATTGCTCGGATCATCGCGGAAAAAAACGACCTCTTCCGCCTTATATTCCCTTAGATACAGATAAGGAAGAAACAAGGTCATTTCTTCATAATTGAGTCTTTCAAAAGGTTTAACCCTTAAAAGAATTCTGAACAAATTGAGTTCTTTATAGGAATAAGACCGTTTAAAAGGATTCTTCAGCCACATGGGAATATTTAATTTTCAGCACTTTTTTAGTCTGTTCTTTAACCTTGTAATTTTCGTGGATCCGGTAACCGGCAACCCAAATGATTTCATTCTCGCTGACTACCAGTTTCAGGCGCTTTTTCAAATTACGCGGAATTTTATTATTAATCATAAAATCACTTAACTTTTGTTGTCCCTGCATTCCAAGCGGCTGAAACCGGTCTCCCGCTTTCGGATTTCTGATGATCAACGGATAACGGATCCTTCCGGCATCCAATAAAGCCAGGTCCGCAGGTGTTTTCAACAAAGATGGTTTTTTGATCACTTCGAGGCTGAAGTAATCTCCGTCTCCCGTGTCAAGAAATGTCTGATCGCGTCTTATTTCCCAATCTCCCCGTCCGTAACCGGAAGATTCCTCTATGATAAGATGGGTCCTGTCAAGGGTCAGCACATGACTGGCGGAATAGAAACGCGCGCCTGGCTGGTTACCGAGTGAGTGAAAAAGCATCAATGCCTGGTGGTAGGAAAAGCCAAATCCTCGGATCATATAATGAAGCAAAACCGGTTCGTTTATCTTGTTAATACTTTTCAGACTGAGATAAACCGAATCCCTTTCCCTGTGTTGGTATGATTCACGGTTATCATTCATCCAATTCAAGATAAAATCTTCAGCTCCTTCTATCCTCTCCATGGTTCGTTGCATCGAGTTATAAAAATTCGGATTTATTTTTAAAAGTTCGGGGATCACTTTATGCCGGATGAGGTTCCGGCTGTATTTTACCGAACGGTTGGAGGAGTCTTCTCTCCACCTGATTTTATTTTGCACAGCATATTCAGAAAGCTGGTGCCGGGTGGCGAACAGCATCGGCCTGACCACGTGATTGGTTTCAGGAGAGATACCTTTCAATCCGGTCAGTCCGGTGCCTTTTGTCAGATTAAATAAAAAGGTCTCAGCGGAATCATTCAACTGATGAGCCGTTGCTACAACTTTAAACCGGTTTTTTTTCCTGATCTCCTCGAAATAAGCATACCTGAGATCCCTGGCTGCCATCTGAATCGAAATCTTTTCCCGGCGGGCATACCCCTTCGTATCAAATCTGCGACAGTAAAAGTCAAGCCCTTGCCTTCTGGCTTGATTACGGATAAATTTTTCATCGCCGTCGGATTCTTTCCCCCTGAGGGAAAAATTACAATGGACAATCCCAATTTTAAATCCTGCTTTCAGGAATAAATCGAACATGACCATTGAATCGATTCCGCCGCTCAGGGCTAACAGGATCCTGTCTTTATCGGTAAAAAGCTTTTTTATTTTGATAAAATCGAGGAAACTTTCAATCATAATTTAATGTTATCCTATTTTAACACGATTTTTGCATCAAAACCGGAAAGGACTAACGGAATGTAAAATTAATATAACTATTGGTTTAAATTCCGTTATTATCCATTAAGCCGAACCTCTGAATATTTTGAAATACCGGATCACCATATCAACTTTTCCCCGCCTCCTGTCCATCATGATAATGGCTGTGGTATTATTATCTATTTCGGAAACGGCTTTTTCACAGCAAAGAGTTAAACTGAAGTCATCGGATTATGTAGAAGGAGGGAAGAAAAACGGGGTAAAATACAATAAGGCAATCGGCAACGTGCATTTCATCCAGGGCACTATGGATATCTACTGTGATTCGGCCTTTTTATATAAAAAAGAAAATTCACTTGAGGCTTACGGCCATATTAAGATCTTCGATTCCTCCGATTCGGTAACCATCACTTCCGACCGGCTAACTTATGCCGGGGATACGAAATTTGCCCAATTACGGCAACATGTGGTTTATCATGATGATTCCATTGTTCTGTTTACCGACCACCTGGATTATAACATCGTAAACCGATCGGCTTATTATTTTGAGGGCGGCCGTATCCTCAGCAAAGAAAATGAATTGACCAGTATTACGGGATTTTACGATACACCAAACAAGATGCTTACTTTTCACCAAAAGGTAGTATTGATCAATCCGCAAAATACACTGAAAACCGACACCCTTATATATAATATGGTTACCGGGGTAGCTATTACGCATGGGCCGACAACTATTATACAACCTGACGGCACCACGGCCTATTCAACAACGGGCGGAGAGTTTATGATGCATAAGAAGCAGACTACCATCCGGTCAGGCACGATTGAGACAGAATCTTATATTCTGAAAGGGAACCGCCTGTTTTATGATGAAATTAAGAAAGTGAACCGTGCCTCCGGGAATGTTTATATGTATTCCAAAAATGACAACGTTATTATTACGGGAGACGAAGCCGATAACAACCAGGTCACCGGGGTTACCAAGATTTACGGCCACCCGGTCCTGAAAAAATTATTCATGAACGACACCCTCTATCTTTCAGCGGATACACTTGTGTCCATCGATACACAGGACAGTACGCAAAAAAGATTGCTGGCCTACCGGCACGTGAAAATGTTCAAAACGGACATGCAGGGAATAGCCGATTCCATATCGTATGTAATGATCGATTCCATGCTTTACCTTTACGACGATCCTGTGATCTGGAATACGGGAAACCAGGCGGAAGGAGATTCGATCAGCATTGAATTCAGTAACAACCAGATTAACAAAATGAATTTAATAGACGATGCCTTTATTATTTTGACCGATACGGTCGGTAATTTCAATCAACTGAAGGGGAAAATTATGACCACCTATTTCAAGGACAACAAAATACACCTTCTTGAAGTCGACGGCAACAGTGAATGCCTCTTTTACGCCCTTGACGATAAAGACAATTCCCTGAAAGGGATCAACCATATCGTATGCAGCAATATGACGCTCCGGTTTGTTAATAATCGTGCAGATAATATGTCATTTTACAATAACCCGGTGGCTACATTTACGCCACCCCAATTGATCAAAAAGGATGACAAGCAGTTAAGCGGTTTCGATTGGCGCGAGAAGGACAGGCCTACGCTGGCACAGGTCCTTGAAAATCAAGAGGATAAATCTTTACCTGGAAACCCGGAAAAAACCGGTGTTGAAGCCAGCCAGTAATGCATAATAAAGCAATTTTGAGTACGTTTCCATGTAGTAAAAAACAAATATTATTACCCCCTGAAAACATTAATTCATGCTATATTTGCACCCTTATGGTCAAAAATCCCCTAAAAGGCATAATTCTTACACTTATTATCCTGTTCACTGCTTCTTCCTGTGGAAAATTCAGGAAAATACAGAAGAGCAGCGACTGGGAGCTGAAATACCGTGCGGCCATGGAATACTATCAAAATAAGGATTATTACAAGGCCAGCGTATTATTCGAGGAAATTCTTCCCATCATGCGTGGTCGCCCTGAAGCGGAACAAGCCCAGTTTTATTATGCCTATTCCTATTATTATCAGAAACAATATGTTTTAAGTGCCCATTATTTTCAGACCTTTTACCAGTTATATACACGGAGTGATTATGCCCAGGAAGCCCTGTTTATGTATGCCTATTCCCTGTATCTCGATTCCCCGGAATACGACCTCGACCAGTCCAATACGACCGATGCCATCGAGGCAGCACAGAATTTTCTGAATAAATATCCTTCCAGCAATTACAAGCAACAAGCCACCGAATTAATCGATACTCTTGAGGTTAAGCTTGAAAAAAAATCTTATGAGAATGCCTACTTGTATTACAAGCTGAGAAAATACCTTGACGGGGAAGGATTACGGGCCGCTATCATAGCGTTCGATGATTTTCAGAATGATTTCCCGGACTCTAAATGGGTTGAAGATGTATGCTATCTGAAAATTGATGCTGCCTACCGGATGGCAAAGAACAGTATTAAAAGTAAACAGGAGGAAAGGTTGCAGGAAGCAGCCAACGATTATCTTTATTTTATTGATAAATTTCCGCAAAGTCCGAAAGTCAAGGATGCGCAAAATTTATATGACGACATACGAAGCAGCATGGCCAAGATCAAAGTAAAAAACATGTAAACCAATATATTATGCCAATTAATGCATCATTAATCACAAGGGACACTGATAAGCTTGCAGAACCTACTGTAAATGTTTATCAGTCTGTAGCCATTATTGCCAAAAGGGCAAGACAGATCTCTTCCAAAATGAAGGAAGAACTAAGTCAGAAACTCGCCGAATTTGCATCGACAGTTGATAACCTGGAAGAAGTATTTGAAAACAGGGAACAAATTGAAATTTCCCGTTTTTACGAAAGAATGCCAAAACCTACTTCAGTAGCAACCGAAGAATTTATTGATGGAAAACTGAATTATCGTTTTGCCGAAGTTGAAGAAGAAAAGAAGGATTACCTGTAACCGATGCTCAAGGGCAAAAAAATATTACTGGGAGTCACCGGTAGTATTGCTGCATACAAATCGGCTGTCCTTACCCGGTTATTGATCAAGGCCGGGGCGGAAGTGAAAATCATTATGACTTCGCCGGCCCATGATTTCATTACGCCGCTTACACTTTCAACCTTATCCAAAAATCAGGTTCTGACTGAATTCACCGGGGAAACCGGAGAATGGAACAGCCATGTAGGACTCGGGCACTGGGCCGACGTATTTTTGATCGCTCCGGCCAGCGCCAATACCATTGCAAAATGTGCGTCCGGCCTGTGCGATAATCTTCTGCTGGCTACTTACCTTTCCGCCGCATGCCCGGTTATCCTTGCCCCCGCCATGGACACCGACATGTTCAAACACCCGGCCACAAAGAAAAATTTAAACCTTCTCGTTAAAAACGGCAACCGGATCATACCGGTTGAGGAAGGAGAGCTGGCAAGTGGCTTATCCGGACCGGGGCGAATGGCCGAACCTGAAAATATTCTTCTATTCCTTGAAAATTTTTTTTTACTTCATAAAAGCCTGAAAGGGAAAACCGTACTGGTTACTTCAGGGCCGACCCGGGAACCCCTTGACCCGGTCCGCTTTATCGGGAATCACTCCACCGGTAAAATGGGGATTGCCATAGCCCGTGAGCTGGCATTCCGGGGTGCCAAAGTAAAACTGGTAACGGGTCCTTCCCAGGAGAATTTCATTTCACCGGAAATTGAAATCTTCGAGGCAGGCACGGCCATGGAGATGTTTAAATTATCAAAAAGAATATTCCCCAAATGCAATGCCGCCATCTTTGCAGCCGCCGTGGCGGATTACAGACCGGAAAAAGTGGCCGCCAGGAAAATAAAAAAGACAGGTGATCCCCCCGAACTCAGGCTTGTTAAAAACCCGGATATTGCCACCGAACTCGGAAAAAGTAAAAAGAAAAACCAGGTAACCGCCGGTTTTGCCCTTGAAACCAATGATGCTGTTCCCAACGCAAAACATAAGCTGAAATCAAAATACTTTGATTTTATTATCGTTAATTCATTAGAAGACAAAGGAGCCGGTTTCGGTGGTGATACCAATAAGGTGAGCATCATTAATAAATCCGGCAAAAAAAAGGATTTCCCGTTGAAGCCTAAATCCGAAGTAGCCCGTGATATCGTTGACCATCTTTCGGGACTTTTATAAAATGAAAAGGATCTTAGCCTTCGGCTTTTTATTTACGGCCTTATCAATCCCCTCCTATTCCCAGGAACTGAATTGCACGGTATCGATCAACGCCGACCGCGTGCAGATAACCGATCGTTCGATTTTTACCGATATGCAAAAATCCTTTTCCCAGTTTATGAGCCAGACCCGGTGGACCAAAGATGTTTTCCAACCGATCGAAAGAATTCATTGCAGCCTGAATATTACCATTGAAAGTATGCCCTCCATCGGAAGCTTCAATGCAACCGTCCACATCCAGTCTTCACGACCGGTTTACAATACTAATTACGAAACATTGATGCTTAACTTCGCCGACCGCGACTGGCAATTCGAATATACCGAATCCCAGCCCCTGGAATATACCGACAATTCATATAGCTCCAATCTTGTTTCCATGCTTTCCTTTTATGCCTATGTAATTATCGGTCTCGACTACGATTCTTTCGGAAAGCTCAGCGGGGACCCCATGTATAACAAGGCATTGAATATTGTTAATCTTGCACAACCCTCAAACCGGACCGGCTGGCAGCCTTTTGAAAGCAACCGAAACCGTTATTGGCTGATCGAAAACCTGACCAACCAACAAATGGCACCCCTACGAGAAGGGATCTATGAATATCATCGACTGGCCCTCGATCAATTTCATGAGGACCCTGATGCGGCCCGGCAAAAAATCCTGGAAGTACTGCAAAAGATTCAGCAGGTGAATGATAACCGTCCTAATTCAATCCTGGTAATTTCTTTCTTTGATGCCAAGTCCGATGAATTACAGAATATTTTTTCGCAGGGGAATATGCAGGTGCGAAGGGAAGCCTATAATATTATTACCAAGATAGATCCTACCAAATCCGATCAGTTTAAATCGATCCTGCAGAATTAATTTTCCGGGAATCTATATAAAATTCATCCGTTTGCAGGTTTTGCCGTCTTAACCGTGCTCCTGATTTCTTCGGAAGGGATTTAATCTGTTTTTAAGTGTTATTATTTTTTATATTTATTAATCTTATTATTCTCCTTTTATTTATTTTGTACCCGGCAATCTCCCGAATATGTTAAAACGCCTCTTCATTAAAAACTATGCACTGATCCGCGATCTTGAGATCTTTCCCTCCGAATCGCTTAACATCATTACCGGCGAAACCGGTGCGGGGAAGTCCATCATGATCGGGGCAGCCGGATTGCTCCTGGGAAACCGGGCCGATACGAAAGTCCTGTACAACGAAGATGAAAAATGCATCATTGAAGGCCTTTTTAATATCAAAAATTACAAGCTGGCGGGTTTTTTCAGATCCAGCAACCTTGATTACCAGGACGAAACCATTATTCGCAGGGAAATAGCACCGGGGGGTAAATCAAGGGCCTTCATTAATGACACGCCAGTAAACCTGGATGTTATGCGGCAACTCGGATCCGTCCTGATGGAAATCCATTCGCAAAACGATACCTTGAAACTCGGGTCTAATGAATTCCAATTGTATATCATCGACAGTTATGCCCGAACAGGACCGGTGCTCGAACGTTACCAGCTAGCCTATGCCAGCTACCTGGCGGCAAAAAAAGAGTTCAATTCCCTGACGGTAGAAGCGGAAAACATAAGGAAGGAAACAGACTATAATAATTTTCTGTTCGAAGAATTGTCGAAGGCTGCTCTTGAAGAGACCGAGCAGCAGGACCTCGAAGAAGAACAATCGACCCTGGAGCATGCGGAAGAAATCAGGATGAAACTGCTTGAAATCGTGGAGGTACTTGAAAACAATGAAATGTCGGTGAACCAGGCATTATCGCAGGTCTATAAAAACCTGGAGCAGGTTTCGTCCTACGCCCGTCATCTTGAGGACCTGAAAAACCGTGTCAATGCAAGTTTGCTTGAATTAAAAGATATAGCCATGGAAGCCGGCAGCCATGCGGACAACGTGGAAGCCGACCCGGGTCGCCTGGCCTTCGTCAGTGAACGCCTGAACCTGATTTACCGGCTGCAGCAAAAGCATCATGTGGATTCCATTCCCGATCTTATCCGGATCCGGGAAGACCTTTCCAAAAAAGTACAGAAAAGCCTGAACCTGGATGATGAGCTGGAAAAGTTAAAGAACCGTACTGAACAGCTTCATAAAGAGGTTAAAAAAATTGGATCCGAATTAAGTTCAGCCAGGAAGAAATCATTCCGGACTTTTATTAACGAGCTGGAAAAAATGCTTAAAGATCTTGGTATTCCCGAAGCAAAAATGGAGATCGACAGCAAAGACTCCGAACCCGGACTTTCGGGAATGGATTTAATTACCCTTCTTTTTTCGGCCAATAAAGGTGTGGCGCCCAAGCCGTTTAAAGAAGTTGCCTCCGGGGGGGAATTCTCACGGCTGATGTTTTGCATTAAAAACCTGATGGCCGAAAGCACGGAATTACCCACCCTTGTACTGGATGAAATCGATACCGGAATATCCGGCGAGATTGCGATTAAAATGGCAAAAATGATGAAAGCCATGGCCATGCATCACCAGGTAATCGCCATTACACACCTTCCGCAGATAGCCGCCGCCGGATCCTTTCATTATTATGTATATAAAGACAGTTCCAGCCAAAAAGCGGTGAGCAAAATTCGTGAATTGCAGGCAGAAGAAAGAATTGCGGAGATCGCAAAAATGATCGGTGGTGATGAACCGTCCCATGCCGCTTTTGACAGTGCCAGGGAATTGCTGGTAAAAGGGAACTAAATCCGTTTCTACAGGATTTTTTGATGAATTAGGGAAGCCTTTTCCAAAAACGGATATATTTGCAAAAAACGGAATTTCAAATTTTTAAATAATCAGATTATGGGTAAAACAGGAATTTTTTACGGGTCAACCGAAGGCAACACCGAAAATGTCGCATTAAAGATAAAGGACCTTTTGGGAGACGTTGACGTAATTAATGTTGCCAATGCGAGTGCCGATGACCTCGCCAAATATGATAATATTCTGTTCGGGGCTTCAACCTGGGATATTGGTGAATTACAGGAAGACTGGGAATCCTTCATTGAAGTGCTTGACGATGTAGATTTCAATGGCAAAAAAGTTGCCTTTTTCGGCACCGGAGATGCCGATGGTTATCCCGACACATTCGTCGATGCAATCGGAATTATCTATGAAAGGATAAAAGACAAAGGTGCTAAATTTATCGGCGCTGTTGAAACCGAGGATTATACCTTTGATGATTCAAAGGCCCTGGTTGACGGAAAATTCATCGGCTTGCCGATCGATGAAGATAACGAACCCGATAAAACCGATGAAAGAATTCAGAAGTGGGTTGATTCTATAAAAGGTGAACTCTAAAAAAATCAACAATAACAAAAAAGCGTGCCCGTGATGGCACGCTTTTTTTATTCCTGATTCATATCATTTTTTTTAATTATTCTTATTCTCTCCATTATCATTTGCAGCCTTTCAGCCACCCGTAATTTCCGATTTTAAAAACTAATCTAAATCATGTTTTTTATTTACATGCGGGGCTAATTTTAATGCCGTTTTTATCCATTGTCCAAGTGAAGATGAATCAGAAAATAGAACATGACGGGATCGTCACACAAATTACAGATAAGTCGCTGTATGTTAATATGTTAGTTTCCTCAGCCTGCACTTCATGTGAGGCTAAGGGAGCCTGTGGAGTTTCCGAATCGGAGGTGAAAGTTGTTGAAGTTCCAAATGAAGGAAGCCATTTAAAACCCGGTGATCAGGTTGTAGTTGGGATGGATCAATCGAAAGGAATTCTGGCCATGTTTTTAGGTTATATGTTGCCTTTTCTTTTAATGATAATCGTACTTATTGTTGCCCTTCAGCTAACGGATAATGAAGCTATAGCAGGATTACTATCCATCGGCATACTTATCCCTTATTATATATTCCTATACCTCGGGCGAAATAAATTAAAACAGAAATTCACATTTACCTTAAAACATTTAAACTGAACGCCCGGATATGAGTCCAACCCTGATTTATACAATTGTTTCTTTAAGTTTGATGGGAACCGTTTCTGCGATTATACTTTTTGTGATTGCAAAAAAATTCCATGTTGAAACCGACCCTAAAATTGATGAAGTGGAAGCGGTATTACCGGCCACCAATTGCGGAGGTTGCGGCAACCCGGGATGCAGGGCATTTGCTGAATTACTCGTAAAATCCTCTGATATCAGCGGCCTGTTTTGTCCTGTCGGCGGAAATGATGTAATGAAGAAGGTGGGGGAAATTCTGGGCAAGGTAGTTGAGGAACAGGATCCTTACATTGCGGTAATCAAGTGTTCCGGTTCCTTTGAACACAGGAAAAAAACCAATGTATATGACGGGGCAGCCAATTGCCAGGCCGCTACCTTGCTTTACAGCGGGGATACCGGCTGCGCCTACGGTTGTGTCGGCTTCGGCGATTGTGTAAATGCCTGTGATTTTGATGCCATGTACATGGATGAAAAAACAGGATTACCGGTCGTGATCGAAGATAAGTGCACCGCCTGCAATGCTTGTGTCAAAGCGTGCCCGAAAAATATCATTGAATTATGGCCAAAAGGGAGAAAGAGCAGGCGGATTTATGTAGCCTGTATGAACGAAGAAAAGGGCGGGATAGCCAAACGTTGGTGTGATGTTGCCTGTACCGGTTGTGAAAAATGCGTGGAAGTATGCCGGTATGATGCTATTCTGGTCGCCAATAACCTGGCCAAAATTGATCCGGAACCAATACAGAATATTCATTATGGTAAAAGGAAACGATAGACCCAGGAAACATGAAGAAGCAGCTGCTATCCGGATTTATTCAACTATAACATTAGGCGGCAAAGATCGCGCAATCCCCTTCCCATTTACTATATTTTCCCTCCTCTCTGTTCCTGTCTTCCTGTTCCTGGTTTCTTGGTTTCCTTATTAATACAAAAT
>CAYNCU010000021.1:0-27435 GCA_964395765.1 uncultured Roseivirgaceae bacterium
TTGAAAATATTAATAAATTGCTGAGTTACTTTAAAAATGCAGATGAAAATTTTACCAAGCTGAACCAGGAATTCACCGAACTCGGAAAATTATACGATTCAGTTACCATTGAAAAAACATATTCCAAGCCAACTTATGAAGAAGTAAACGGGGTCCTGGTTTCGAAAGACAACAGCACATCAACCGTTAAGATCAATATGGATACATTTATATTAATTAAAAATAAAGTGCAGCAAATTCGGTCGGAAATTGTAAGCTAAATCGCCTTTTCATGAAAAAACCAAACTATCAAATTTTAAGTTTTATTTTCTTATTGATGGCCGTTGTAAGCGGGAAAGCTCAATGTAATACTTCACAATATTCTCAACAATGTATCACTAAGGTACAGGATGGCTTTACTTTTCTTAAAAGTTTCAGTATTGATGCCGGCAACAGTAAGGATAAAGTTGAGTATTCCTATGTTTTCAGTAAGGATACGGAGTACTTTCTTAATGTTTGTTCGGAAAACAACGATGCCGACGATATAATTGTAACTATCTATGACTCAAACCGGAAGGTGGTTTCAACCAATTATGTAAATAATAAATTTTTCCCTGCCATTATTTTTGCCTGTAAATCCACGGGGATCTACTATATCACTTACACTTTTAACAAATCACCAAAATTATGCGGGGGAAGCGTGCTCGCTTTCCGTCGTTGATATTATTTTTTATCTTCTTTCCTGTGAACAACGGTTGAACTCGCCTGTGCCGTCGGGAAAATAATAACATCGCTTATATTTACGTGGTCAGGTCTTGTAAGGATGAAACGGATAACATCGGCAATATCTTCACCCGAAAGTGGTATTAATCCTTTATATACGGACGCTGCTTTTTCTTTATCTCCCTTAAACCGAACACTGGAAAATTCAGTATCCACCAGTCCCGGATTAATTTCAGATACTTTTATGCCATACGCATTAAGATCAATCCGCATACCCGAACTAAGGGCATCTACTGCGTATTTGGAGGCGCAATATACATTTCCCCGCGGATAAACCTCTTTCCCCGCAATAGATCCTATATTGATGATATGCCCTCTTTTTCTTTTAACCATACTTGGGATAATTGCTTTGGAAACATATAACAGACCTTTTACATTGATATCAATCATTGCGTCCCAATCGTCGATATTACCATCCTGTATGAAATCATAGCCATGTGCATTCCCGGCATTATTGACGAGAACTTCAATTTCACTCCAGCTTTCCGGCAAAGAATCAATGGACCTGAAAACGGAATCCCTGTCGCGAACATCGAAATTCAAAATAAAAATATCCGTGCTGCTTTTTAATTCCCTTTGAAGGGCTTCCAGTCGCTCTTTTCTCCTGCCACAAAGAATAAGACGCATCTTGTCCCGTGCCAGCATCCTTGCTGTGGCCTCTCCGATCCCCGATGTGGCCCCTGTAATCAGAACTGTTTTATTCATCTCACTCAAATAAAAGATAAAAGGAACAAATATTGGATGTCAGCCGGTCAATAGCATCACTGTAACCGAATTCATCCTTCCTTAACATATTGACCATTCCCCTGGAAAAGCGAATTTCAGGCGAGAATTTAAACAAGGGAAAATAAATATCAAAGCCGATGCCCAGTTCTGCATTCAAATTCAAATTTGATGTTTGCAACTTTCTTTCTTCTGTGTCATTTTTATTCCCGCTTGCCTGTATACCGGGCATGATTCCCCCGATAATATAAATTCTTGAATTTCCCCATTTCAGGGATTTGTATTTTAATAGAAACGGTATCTCAACCAATGTTGATTCAATTAGCTGGTTTATCTGGTTTCCATTCCTGAAATTATACTGAACCCTGTATTCATAGAAACCGACTTTGGGTGTTGTTCGCAGATCAAGAAACTGTGCCAGGCGCAGGTTGACAATAAATCCTAGGTCAAAACCAAGTCTGGGTGGCGGTAAAATGGATTTGATCGAATCCAAATGGTGATGAATAAATTTATCAGAATAATCCACGTTAAAATAGGAACGATGAATTCCCATTAAAAAACCATAATGGATCTTTCGTTGATCATAAAATGGAAGATTTTCAAGTTTGGAATGCTGGGCAATTGAAGGAATAGGCAGGCCTGCCAGCAAGAATCCAACGATTGCTATTTGCTTCCTGAATAAATACAACTTATTCCAAAGGTTAAAGGATGGCATTTTACTTCTTTATATCCAACATTCTCCAATAGGGATGCAAATTCATTTCCACCGGGAAATGCATTTACTGAATCCGGGAGATACCGGTAAGCTGACTTATCTTTTGAAATAATCTTTCCAATACCCGGTAAAATATAATTAAAATAAAAATTATATATCTGTTTAAAGGGAAATACAGAGGGTTTTGAAAATTCAATAATCACAATCACTCCTCCCGAACGCGTAACCCGGAGCATTTCACTCAGCCCTTTTTCAAGATTTTCAAAATTCCTTACACCAAATGCAACGATTACGGAGTCGAATTTATTATCCGGAAAGGGCAGTTCTTCGCTGTCTGCAATAATAAGTTCAATCTTATCCTGTAGATCCAGCTTCTTTATTTTAGCCCTGCCTCTTTCCAGCATTCCCTCTGAAATATCTACGCCGATTATTTTTTCCGGCCCGAGCGTTACCGTTTCAATGGCAAAATCCCCGGTTCCCGTAGCTACATCCAGTATTTGCTTCGGATGATATGGCTTCAAAATTTTTACGGCTTTTTTTCGCCATTGGATATCAATGCCGAGGCTTAAGAGGTGATTCAGTAAATCATACTTTTTACTTATGTTATCGAACATCGCAGCGATTTGCTTTTTCTTCCTGGCCGGGTTTTCTTTATAGGGTATAACTGTCATCTTATTAATATTCGAATCCTGGAGCTTAGGAGCAATAGTGGGCAAAATTGCATAATATCAGTAAAATATCGGAGCGGAAGAAATAAAAACAAGGGGAATACTTATTCAATACAAGTATCGCATAACCCTGAACTCAACTCTGCGGTTTAATTCACGTCCGTCGATTTCATCATCATTAGAAGCAATGGGATCCTCTTCTCCGTATCCGTTGGCCCGGATGCGGACAGGATCTATCCCTCTCTTAATCAGATAGTCGACTACCGCCTTGGCCCTGCGGTATGACAAGCGGAGATTATAACTTTTTGATCCTATATTATCCGTAAAACCTGCTATTTCGGCAATCAAACGGGAATTTTCCGTCAGCATCTGATATAATTTATTGATCTCAACATAGGATTCCGGGCGTAGTGTTGCTTTATCAAAATCAAAATATATATTATGTAACACCATGGAATTACCTACTTTCATTTCTTTTAAAACAAGGGATTCGCTGATCGTTTGTGCAAGCGGGGTGGCCCCCGGGACTATAATATTTTTATTATCATACATGTATCCGTCCTTTTCAGCTGACAGGGTACAGTTTTTCGAAGTATCAAATGATAAGGTGATTTTATAATTACCGGTCGATATTTTTGTCACAGGCCCTAGATATTTATCATCATTGTTCCTGATTTTCACATCTGCGTCAATGGCATTCCCGGAATCGTCGGTAACATTTACATTAATGATAACCGGTTTATTGGAAGTAATCGCTTTGGGAGGGATCTGCTGGTTTTTCTCGCTAATTTTTCGGACCTCCTCCGGTATAGTGAACATATAAATATCCTGGTAGCCATAACCATCCTCCCTTACTGATGAAAAGTACCCTCGTTTACCGTCTTTGGTTGCGATGAAAGAGATATCGTCATCCGGCGTATTAATAGGGTAACCGATATTAACCGGTTTAATCCATGTTTTTTTTGCTGAATCGTAAACCGATTTATATATATCAAATCCACCCATGCCTTCATGACCCTGGCTGCTGAAGTATAAAGTTTTACTGTCATAATCGATAAATGGGAAATCCTCATCTTCCGGCGTATTAATCGGTGTCCCTATATTTTTAATATCAGTCCATAATCCCCGTTTGTTTTTAACACTGAAATATATATCCGTACCCCCTAATGAACCGGGACGGTCACTGGCAAAATAAATAACATTGCCATCTGGTGATATCGATACTGAAGTTTCTTTATATTTTGAATTAATTGCCCCCTCAAGAGGTTCAGGGGCAGACCATGTACCATCTGCCTTGAGATTGGAAACATAAATATCTCCTCCATTATTATCAAGATACAGGTAAAGCTGTTTACCATCCTTTGACAAGGTAAGGCTGGATTCAAAATAAGGACTGTTGATTATGGGGCCCATATTTTTCGCCGGTCCCCATACACTGTCTTGCTTTTTCGATATATATATATCTTCATAGGGAAAATTATCATTATACACATCCTCATTCATATTTCCCTCCTTCCGCCTCGAAGTAAAGATCAGCATGGTCTCATTTTCATCGATAGTGGGTCCATAATCCGGCCATTCGGAGTTGACGCCGTTTCCAACATTGGTAATATTATAGTTCAGAGGATTGGCAACCAGTTTGATACCGATATTACATTCCTTAATTCTTTGCCGTACTTCCGAAGCGGTTACAAGATCATCCCCGTGGTAATCCGGCATGGAATTCAGTTTGTCAAGATATAAGTTAAAATATTTGATCGCGTTATCGAAATCAAGATCGAACTGGTAGCTTCTTCCGATCATGTATAAGAGATTGAAAGCATAATCAGGTTTGATGGAATAAACTTTAAGCAGGTACGGAGTTGCCTTTTCCTTATTAACGGTTTGCAGGTATAATTTACCTGCCATGAAGTTGGCCCTTAAATTGTTGGGGTCATAATCCAATACCTGCACATAAGCATCCCTGGCCTGTATATAAGCAGAAGTACTTTTGTATATTTCATCCGCCATATCAAGAAGCTGACTGGCAATATCCTTTTTTTCCTGGGCAAAACTGGTGACGGAAATTAAAACAAGGATTGGCAAAAAATAAATACAACGCTTATAGATCTTCACGGGCAGTTAGTCAAATATTTACAGGCCATCCATTCAATTCTGCCCTAATTTAAAATAGATTTAAGAGAAAACAAACAGGTAATTAAAAGAGTTCCCCATAATGATTTTATTCCTGAATTCATCCTTTTTGAGGTTTTGATGATTTTTAATATTCATGTTCCCGGTGATGAAAAGAATTTTTTGAATGGAGGAATCTTTCATCTTTTCCTGATTTCAAAATCCTTTGTCAGGGAATATGGAACCTTGGAAGGATTTAGCTCAAGAATACTCTTGGCCTCCTGGTAACCATCTGCCCGGATGATTACATTATATTTTCTTCCTGTTTTCAACTGCATTTTATAATTGCCTTGTTCATCCGCATCATAAATTCCTATGAGGTGATTACTTAATAAATCACGGACCATGATCTCGGACTTAACAGGGGTGTTGTTAAATTTCTCAAGTACCTTTCCGGTCAGGCTTGCAATGGGGGTGCTCTCATCGTTCCGGGTCAGCATGTAAATATCTGCGCTTCCGTAGGAATCTTCCCGCTCGGATGAAAAATAGGCTCTTTCTCCGTCGGCCGACCACACAAAATAAATATCATCATCGGCAGTGTTAATCGGATATCCCATGTTCACAGGTCGCGTCCATTTTTTCTTATCAGCTCTGTATTCGCTGTAAAATATATCATATCCTCCCATGGAATTATGGCCTTTGGAACTGAAATATAATTTTGTACCATCGGGAGAAATGAAGGGCCCGTCTTCATCATAGGGAGTATTAATATATTCACCGATATTCTCCGGGGTAGACCAGTGCCCGTCTAATTTTTTCCGGCAGAAATAAATATCGGTACCTCCTACTCCTCCATCCCTGTCACTGGTAAATACAAGAAGATCTTCTGCAGAGTCAACACTGGCATGTGATTCCCAACCAGAGGAATTAATTTCAGTTATGGGTTGAGGCTCGCTCCATTTTCCTTTTGTAAGGTTACTTTCATATATATCCCCTTCAATTTTGGAAGCAAAATTATTGGATCCTCCACGGTAAAGAAATAATTGCCGGCCGTTGGGAGAAAGACCAACGGCAGCGTCATGGATATCCGTATGATAAATGGGTTCAGGGATATAGGTTGCCGGTTGCCAGGTTCCATTTACCTTATTGCTCATAAATATACTTTCATAATATTGGTTGGTAAGGGGGTCTGATTTTTTTCCAGGAGCCGGCCTTTTTGAAGTGAATATCATTTCATTTTCGGATGCATTGATCAGCGGGGCAAAGTCGGTATATTTTGAATTGATGGCGGGTCCGAGATTTACAACGGTCACATTCAACAAAGGATTTCTGACCAGCCGTTGTCCGTTCCGGCACATCTGAATATATTGATCGATCTGCGTAATTTCATCCTGGTTCTTATCGGCATCAGGGCTGTATTTAAGTTGCTTTTTATACGACTCATAAAAAATTATGGCTTTGTCGAATTCATCCCCCAGTTGATAGGCCCGGCCCAATTCAAAAAAAATGTTGGAAGGCGCATCCGGCTGGTTATAGGCAAATTCAAGGTAGGGATAAGCCTTCGATTTATATATGGAATGCAGGTAACAGATGCCTAATTTATAATTGTAATCAGTATTTTCAGGGAATAAGGAATCCAGCATCTGGTATCCTTCCAGGGCCCGGTTATAATCGCCAATCCGGTAATATTCCTTGGCAATCGGTTCTATCCTCTTGGCCATCTTTTCGGAATCTTTATCCTGGGTATAGCCGATTACCGGAATTATATTTATTAATATTACTGAAAGCAATACCCTCGATAAATAATTTTTAAGCATGGTTTATGTTTATTGAAGATTACGGATTAACCTTAAATTTAATTTTTTTTGTAAAATATATAACTTAACGCCGAATAATAAACAAAAATAATGCTATTCTACTATTCAACTTTATTTTAACTGAATCCGATCCTTTTCTTCTAATGATAGTAAAATCGGCCAAATTTATAAAAAGCATCGTGAATCTATTGGAAGCTCCCAGGGATGGCTTCCATGAATATGCATTTATAGGCAGGTCTAATGTTGGAAAATCATCGCTTATCAATATGCTGACCGGTTTTTCGACACTAGCCAAAACTTCCACAAAACCAGGCAAGACGCAAACGATAAATTATTTCATGGTCAATGAAGAATGGTATATGGTTGACTTACCCGGATACGGGTGGGCGAAAGTGAGCAAGAAAAAAAAGGAAGATTGGAATAAAATGGTAAACAGTTATTTAAAGCAACGCGAGGAACTTAGCATTTTATTCGTTCTTATCGATTGTCGGTTAGAGCCCCAACGAATAGATATTGATTTTATCAATCAGGCAGGCAGGCAAAAAATTCCATTATCAATTGTATTTACCAAATCCGATAAACTTTCAAAAAATCATTTGAAAAGCAATGTCAATACTTTCAGTAATGTTTTAAATGAAACCTGGACAGTATTGCCCCCCGTTTTCATAACGTCGGCCCAGGATGGGCGTGGTAAATCAGAAATATTGAATTATATTGATTCAATTAATAAAAACATCATATAAATTTG
This sequence comes from uncultured Roseivirgaceae bacterium, assembly GCA_964395765.1. Classification (GTDB taxonomy): domain Bacteria; phylum Bacteroidota; class Bacteroidia; order Cytophagales; family Cyclobacteriaceae; genus DATDPY01. The sequence goes on from CAYNCU010000021.1 coordinate 7,546, forward strand.
CCTGATTATAATTGACAGTATTTATGACAGATCTTAATGAAATAGCAACGGTAGCGGGGAAAAGCGGGTTGTTTAAAGTATTGAAACCCGGAAGGTCAGGCTTGGTTGTGGAAAGCCTGGACGAGAAGAAGATAAAGTTTGTTACAACCCCCAACCATAAAGTATCCGTATTAAAAGAAATCTCTATTTACACAAACAATAAAGAGGGTGCTATCGGACTCGACGATGTTCTTCGGAAAATCAATAAGGAATTCGGAAAGGATCCGGGAGTAGACAGCAAATCCTCCAATGACGAATTAATGAGTTTCCTGGAGTTCCTGGTTCCGGATTACGATAAGGAACGGGTTTATCCTTCCGATGTAAAGAAACTCGTAAACTGGTATCATATAATTTTAAAAGAATTTCCTGAATATTTCACAGCGGAGAAAAAGGAAGAATCAAAGACAGAGAGCCCTGATGCCGTAAACGTACCCGAGAAAAAAACAGTAAAATCCAATCCGGCAAATTTTAAGAAAACGGTCGGCAAAGCGAATACCAAGGGCGTAGGCAATAAAACTGTAAAAAATCCGGTAAAAGCAGGTAAAAAATCACCCTGACAAGGAAGAAATCAATTGATCGGCGATTGGTGAATGCTTTCCAGGTTTAATTCGAATCGCACTCAATATAAAAAATGGCTCAGATAATTGTTGATGCTTCCAAGAGCAGGTTCCGGCTTAACTTTAAAGAACTCGTTCAATACTCGGATTTATTTTATACCCTTGCTTACCGCGACCTGCGTGTAAGATATGCACAGACATTTCTTGGTCTCCTCTGGGCTTTCCTGCAACCGGCAGCCACGCTATTGATTTTTATCTTAATTTTCGGTAAGGCCATTAAAGTCAATACAGGTGACATACCCTATCCTCTTTATGCCCTCTCCGGGATGACTGCCTGGGCTTATTTTTCATTCGTGCTTTCCCAATCGGGACAATCAATAATCGGGGCCCAGGAGATGATAAAGAAAATTTATTTCCCACGCCTTATTATTCCGTTATCAAAAGCCATGGTCGGCTTTGTTGATTATCTTATTGCCATACTCATTATGATTATGCTTATGGTCCTATATGGTTTTATTCCCACTTATACTCTTTTATGGTTCCCGATTTTCTTTCTTATTAATATTATAACGGCTCTTGCCGCCGGAATTTGGCTGAGCGCCTTAACAATTCGTTATCGGGATTTTATTCATGTGATTCCTTTTTTTGTGCAATTCGGGCTTTATGCGACCCCGGTGGGCTATCCTGCCGCTTTAATTCCTGCCAGGTATCAATTAATTTATCACCTGAATCCAATGGCCGGTGTAATTGAAGGCTACCGGTATTCCATTCTGGGCCAGGAGTCCCTGACCATTTATTCTTATATTTCTTTTCTGGTCGGGATTATTCTTTTTGTATCAGGTTTAATTTATTTCAAAAATATGGAAAAAGTTTTGTCTGATATTGTTTAAGGTTACATTCCCGATTATTGTCAGCATGATTAAAAGGGTAAGATAAATAATTTATTAAACGTAATAACCTTTCGGGTTTTCAGTAATTATGTCAGACATTGCCATCAAGGTTGAGCATCTCGGAAAGAAATATAAAATCGGCATTCCTTATGCCACCGATGTAAGATTTGCATTTAAAAATTTTATTAATAACCTGCGAATATCAAAAAATCAAGGGAAAAAGGACCGAATTAAATCAGCGGAGATCTGGGCATTACAAGATATAGACTTTGAAGTTAAAAAAGGAGAAGCTCTTGGTATAATCGGCCCCAATGGAGCCGGGAAAAGTACATTATTAAAAATCCTAAGCAGAATCACCTTTCCAACAACCGGTAAATTTTTTATTGATGGAAATGTTTCTTCATTACTCGAAGTCGGCACAGGTTTTCATATGGAATTAACAGGGCGGGAAAATATTTTTTTAAATGGAACAATCCTGGGCATGAAAAGGCGCGACATAAAGAAAAAATTTGATGAAATTGTTGAATTCTCCGGGGTGGAGAAGTTCATCGATACCCCGGTGAAACACTACAGCAGCGGTATGCATGTTCGGCTTGCTTTCAGCGTGGCCGCCCATCTGGATTCAGAAATACTCATCATCGACGAAGTGCTCGCCGTAGGAGACGCCGAATTTCAGAAGAAATGCCTCGGTAAAATGGAAGATGTTACCGGCCAGGGCCGGACCATATTGTTCGTAAGTCACAACATGGGCGCCGTCAAAAGTTTATGCTCACATGGACTGTTATTAAATAGAGGAGCCGTAAATCTGAATGGCAAAATTGAAGAAGTGATTAATGAATATATTCATAAAACCATTTATTCGGATTCTTCAGCCAGATCCGGGAATGGGAAAATGAATCTGATTTCTTTGAAAATATTGGATGAAGATGAGAAAGAAATCAAATCCATGAATTCATATGATCATATTATTTTTGAAACCCGTTTTCGGGCTGAAGAAGATATTAATAATGTTTCCGTTGCCCTTGGCTTTAACAACATTAATAACACCAGGATCACTAGTTTATGGAGTCAGTATTTCAATAAAACCTACAATCTTAAAAAAGGAGAATATATTTTCAAATTTGATATACCGAAGCTGAAATTGATCCCGGGGATGTATGAGATCTTTACATACGCTGAAGTAAAAGGTGAGATTATTGAAAAGATCGACAATTTATTGCAGGTAATTGTAGGTACATCCAAAGAACATGAATTTGTACAGATACCTTCTATCGATCAGGGCGTTTACAATGAAGAATTTACAATTGATATGATCCCATATTAAAAAGTCCTATCAATGGGATATACTACTTTAATTACCGGACCGGGAACTCATGCCCAGCTGATTATAAATGATTTGATAAAAAAGGAAGGAAATTTTCAGGTTGCCGAGTATTGGCCTTATCCGAAAATTTTAAAGTATTTGAACGGTAAAAAAAAATATGAAAAAAAATTTCGTTTCTATAATTTAATAAATCATTTTGTGTGGGGGATCTTTAATAAGATAAACCAGACCCATGGATATAAAAGACACCTCGATATCTTGTTTCCGCTCTATGATTTCATAATTTCCCGGTACCTGGCTAAAACTGACCTTTTAATAGCCTGGCCGCAGGTGAGTTATTACAGTATCAGGAAGATTAAAAAGAGAGGGAGAAAAGTAATTCTCGAATTTCCCATGATTCATGTCGACGCATGGATGAAAATAATGACTAATGAATACAACAAGTTTAACGTCAAAAGAAAAAATTGTTCGAATCTTTTCTCACCTTTTATGATAAACAGGATTTATAAGGAAATTGAACTCGCCGATGAGGTGAATGTTTTGTCTCCTTTCGCGAAGAAAACATTTTTAAATGCCGGGATTCATGAAAATAAAATACAGGTCAGAAAAATCAGGTTAGTTGATGAATTCTTTACCATTAACCAGGATTTGAAAATAAAAAATAAATTCATCATCCTTTTTGCCGGAAGGGTAAATCTTCTGAAGGGGGTACATCTTCTTTTAAAGGCATTTAATCAGTTGGAAGCATCGGGTTGTGAATTATGGATAGCGGGCGAAATTGAAAATGAGATCATTTCTTTTATAAAAAAATACAAAACAGATCAGGTGAAGATTTTAGGATTTCAGAATCGTATGCAATTAAGAAAATTATATCAGCAGGCATCTGTTCTGGTACTTCCGTCCATTCAGGAATCATTCGGCCTCGTAATCCTTGAAGCATTGCAATGCGGACTGCCTGTCATTGCTTCCAGGAATTCAGGGGGTCCTGAAATCATAAAAGATGGATTTAATGGCTTTCTTTACGATCCCCAGGATATCGAATCATTGAAAAGAATACTTATTAATCTCAACAATGATAAAAATCTATTAAAAGAACTTTCCGGGAATACCAAAAAATTAACAGATTAATCTTTAGATTAATCTATACAAATTGAATTCATTAATCAGGTTAATAAGATTTATATTCAAGTCTCCCGAAAAAAAGAAGCAATCCATACGCGCTTTCAAAATAAACCTGTATCATTATTTTTTCCCGAAAAAGCCATTAAAATTCAAACTTCCTGAAGGCATAATCTGGAATGCATATAAAGAACATATGTCTAATCAGATTTATGTTGGCCTACATGAACAAAATGAGGTAAAATTTATCGGAAAGTTCACACAAAAAGGATGGATTGTATTTGATATTGGAGCCAATGCCGGATTTTATTCCCTTCTTTTTTCAAAAAAATGCTGGAACGGGAAAATAATCGCTTTTGAACCCTCTGGCAGGGAATGGAGAAGATTATTGGAACATATTGAGATTAATCACTGTAAAAATATAGTTGCCGAGAACCTGGCGGTTGGGGATTGTAGCCGAACTATGCAGTTGTATATTCATGAGGAACAGAATATGGGCATGAATTCTTTAAAACCGGATAATCGATTCAGATATATTGACAAGGAACCCATTAAGATGATTTCACTTGACCAATACTTTTCCGAGCATCATGAATTAAAAGCACTTGATTTCATTAAAATTGATGTTGAGGGTTTTGAAAGTGAAGTTGTGGAGGGAGCCCGGGATATTTTATTAAAATTTAAACCCATAGTTCTTTGTGAAGTCTGGGAGCATATGGGAAAAACTTTTGGCGAAGGATTGAAATTATGCACCGTTTCTAAAAAATTGATCTCTTTTGGTTATGTTCCGAATTTAATTGATTCTTCGGGTAACCCGGCCAGCATTACCGATAATATTGTTATTGATCAAAATAATATTTTATTTATTCATTCTGAAAAAATACATAAATATCGAAATTGAAAAAAAATAATGCCTGAAGAATTCGTATATAATAGCGACATATTTTTTATTCATGGAAGGCCGGCACCGCATACTTTACATTCTGAATATGCGAAATCAATTAATGCAAAACCCTATTATGTGGATTCCGCATTACGATGGCATGATCGCCCTTCCTCACCCATCAGGAGGTACGTCAGCTATATATTATCGGCTATACGATTACCGGTCACCAGGGAAAAAACAATTTTACTTTCAGAAGGAATCCATTTTATGCCTGCTTTGGCTAAAATTATATGGAAGCGTAAAAAGGTAAAATTGATATATTTATTGGATAACGAAGGATTATACTTTATAAGCAGCAAATATTATTCTTTTATTACAAGGTTTTTTTCCATTCAGGCGCTAAATCGCGCCGATGCATTTATATGTATCGGATATTTCCAGGGGGAAATGCTAAGAGGTCTGATTCACAGGACTAATAATAAATTATTTATTACATTCAACGGCATTGAAAAAAACAGATTAAATGAATTATTACAAATTGAACCCGACCTTGAATCTAATAACATCGTTTTTATAGGAAACGGGCCGGATGGATGGAGGGTTTGGTATAAAGGCCTTGATATTTTAGTTGAAGTTTTTAAGGAATTATCGGATCAATATAAGAATGCCAAATTAACGATAGTCGGAATATGGAGTGAGGCAACTCAAAATATCTTGACTAAGAATCTGACAGAGGAAATCAAAGCAAAAATAGATTTTGTCGGAGAACAAATATCCTTAGTTCCGTTTTTAAAAACAGCTTCAATTTGTGTCCACCCTGCCAGGGGAGAAGCATGGGGAATCAGTGTTACAGAAGCAATGGCGGCAGGATTACCCACATTGGTTTCTGATTTAACAGGCTCAGCGGAAGCAGTATCAAAAGTTACGGAAGATCTTATCACGAAGCCGGATATTTCTTCTTTCTTAAATAAAATTAAATGGTATTTCTCCCTTACCCTTGATTACAAAATAAACCTCTCGATCGGTGCAAGGAATGTCGCAAAAGAATATACGAGAGAAAATGCAATACTGAATTTTCAAAAAAAATTCCGGCAATCGTTAGAATAACATAATGAACAAAATAACCTTAAATGAAGATTTCCTTCGTCAGTTAACAACCGATGACTTTAATTTAAGAAAACAAATGAGAAAAATACTTTTGTATTTAAATTTGAATGGTATAGAGAATGCTGAAATTCCTCCAATACTTCATTAAAAATTATTGGTTTTTAAGGAAATTCGACATTCACTCTTATTATCATAACCTTTCCAGTCATATAAAATATAAAAATGAAGTATCCTTCATGCGATTATTAGTCTATTATCCATCTAATAAAAGATCGGTTGCGATGGAATCGATGTGTAAGTTATATCAATCACAGGGAATAGAGGTTTTATTCCTGACGACTTGTGATAAGGGGGACATCCATCGCGAATTGGAGAAGATGAATATCCGGACTTTTTTTCATCCGGTAACAGGGAACAAGTTTTACAGGCTTTTCTCACAAATACTGTTTCTTTTGGGATTTTGCAGGAAAAAGAAGATAAATGTAGTCCACAGTCATTTACAGGACGCTAACCTGATATCCGTTTTTGCGCAGTTTTTGATTAAAGGCAGGGTAGTAATCTTTCGTCATCATTTTAGTATTTATGATAAGCCGGGTGAAAGAATTAAAAGAAATCGTAATGAAGCTTTGGGCGAAAAAATCATAAATATCCTGGCACCTGAGATTACAGTCCCTTCGAGAATGACATATAATTCAATGATTAAAATTGAAAATGTAAATCAAAACAAAATAGGTATTGTCCCGTATACTTACGATTTTGATAAATATAATAAACCCAACCTTGAACACGTCGCAGAACTTATCCATCAATACCCGGCAGAACTTAGGTTGGTCATGTGTTCAAGGCTCATAAAAGGGAAACAACACCTGGAGGTTTTTGTCGCATTCGAAGAACTCGTAAAAACCGGCCTTGACTTGATATTATTCATTCTGGATGACGGGCCAGAGAGAATAAACCTGGAGGAGTATGTCAAAAATCGAAATTTGAAAGAAAAAATAATATTCTTAGGATTTCGCAAGGATTTTATGGATTTTATGGCAGCATCAGATTTATTGGTTCATCCTTCCATCGCCGAATCAAGTAACAGTTCGGTAAAAGAAATGGGATTAGCGGGAAAGACTGTTGCCGTTTGCAAGGGCGTTGGTGATTTTGAAGACTATATAGTCGATAACCAAAGCGGATATTATATCGACCCCGAACAAATGATTGAAAGTCTTAAGAAAATAATAGTAAAAGCTTATCGGGATAAAAATAATCTTGGAAATATGGGAAATGAATTGAAAAAAAGCGTTGAATCGACGTTTGGGATTAATTCAAAATCCGTTGAACGTTATATGAAATATGTATGAAAATTATTTCCCGTTTTATACATTATTTAATTTTGAAATCAGGTTTTGATGATATCATTACTGAAAAATATCCGGGGAACCTTTTTTTTAATAAACTGATCCCGGGGCCAACCGAATATAAAAACGGCACAATAAAAGAAGTAACCCGGAATAAAATCCGATATCATCTTGAAGTTAACGATTACATGCAATGGTATATTTATGCCGGTTTTGAAGATACCTTCTGGAAGGAATGTTTAGATTATATTATGCCTGATTCCACCGTTCTTGATATTGGAGCCAACGTAGGGGCATTTTCGTTAAAATGTGCCTTATATTGTCATGAAAATAATTACAGGGCGCAAATTGTTGCCTTCGAACCCAATACTTTGATTTTTGAAAAATTGAATTTGAATATTTCTTTAAACAAGGCTTTGACGGAACTGATTAAATGTGAAAAACTGGCGTTAAAAGAAAATCCGGGCCCCGCGGGATTTTCTGTTGATAATAATAATTCCGGACATGGAAAATTATCGGCAAAAGTTGAAACTTTCCAGGTGAATTGTACCACAATTGATGACTATGCTTCTGCACATCCGACTGGAATTATATCCTTGGTCAAAATTGATGTAGAGGGTTTAGAGCCACTCGTAATCAAAGGCGGAATGGAAACCATTAAAAAATGCAAGCCTGTTTTATTGATCGAAGTTACAGATGAATGGTATAGCCAACTCGGATATTCCGAAACCTATATGAAGAAAATACTTCGGGATTTGGGTTATCGTCTTTATACTTATAATGGAAAATATGTATCAGAACTTACTGATCTGAATGAGTCTGGGGCTTACCAGTTTAATATGATGTGTATCCCCACAGAATTGAAATGAATTCTTCACCTTACTTTTCCATTATCATTCCTACTTATAATCGCGCCTATTTTCTCGATATGCTTGTTAAAAGTCTGCTCGATCAAACTTTCCCTGATTTTGAAATATTAATAATTGATGATGGCAGCACTGATGGAACAGATGAAACGGTAAAAAAATTCAGTGATAACCGGATTCGTTATTATTATATATCGAATAGTGAAAGGGGAGCCGCACGGAATTACGGGACTACCCTTTCATCAGGAAAGTATCTGAACTTTTTTGATTCGGATGATATCGCCTATCAGAATCACCTCCAGGTAGCCTTCAGAGAATCAAAAAGATTGATGGAACCCGAAATTTTTCACCTGGCTTATGATATTAAAGACCCACCGGGCAACCTGATAAGAAAGGTCGACTCTTTGCCTTCAATGATCAATAACCGGCTCATTGACGGTAATCATTTAAGCTGTAACGGGGTTTTTCTAAGAAAAGATATTGCCGAACAATATTCTTTTAATGAAAGTCGCGATTTATCCGGGTCTGAAGATTATGATCTATGGTTGAAACTGGCAGCCCGATACCCTATTTATTGTATAAATGAAATTACTTCCACGGTGATCAACCATGAAGCAAGAAGTGTACTTCAGACAAATTCTGATAAATTGTTGATTCGCTTTAAAGTCCTGCAGGATTCATTGAACGGGGATGAAGCCTTTTTATTTGCTTATGGGAAAAAGATAAATATATTTAAAGCTTATATAAACCTATATATAGCTTTACATTTGGGTTTGGCTAAAAATAATAAGCTTACAAGCCTCAGATACATTCTAATCGCTTGTTACACTCACCCGGGGGTCTTATTTTCAAGAAGATTTTTGGGGGCGTTAAAAAGAATATTTATATGAGGAAAATTTTAATAACCGGTGGCGCAGGCAATATCGGAGCATCACTCGCGAAAAGATTGGTCGAGGACCCGGAGAACAATATTGTAATTGCAGATAATTTATTTACGGGTTCAATTGAAAAATTACCGGATTCCGGTTATAAAAACTGGAAATTTATTAATTGCGATATAAATGATTTCGAAGATATTTCAAGCGTCCTTTTATCCCACCAGTTTGATTTCGTTTTTCATTATGCTGCCGTTGTAGGAGTTCAGCGAACCCTGAATAATCCCATGCTGGTGCTAAAAGACATTGATGGAATACGGAATATTTTAAAACTAAGTAAAAACACCGGTGTAAGGAAAATATTCTATTCCTCCTCATCGGAGGTTTACGGTGAGCCTGCAGAAATTCCACAAAATGAATTGACGACACCTTTAAACTCACGACTACCTTACGCAATTGTAAAAAATTTGGGAGAGGCCTATTTCAGGACTTTTAATAAGGAATACGGTACACAATTCACTATATTCAGATTCTTTAATACGTATGGCCCCTACCAGAGTAATGATTTTGTAATTTCTAAATTTATCCAGGCCGCATTGAATAATGATCCGTTGACTATTTATGGGAAAGGAGATCAAACGAGAACATTTTGTTATATCGATGACAATATTGATTTTACAGTCAAAACACTATACAAGGATTACTTTACTAATGATATTGTTAATGTAGGAAGCGACGAAGAAATTAATATATTATCATTAGCTGAATTTATTAAAAAAGTTTTAGGATCAAAATCGGAAATTATCCATCTCCCGGCGCTGAAAGAAGGTGATATGATCCGGAGGTATCCTGACATCTCCAAGATGAAACAGATTTTTGACAGAAAATTAACCAGTCTTGAATCCGGGATTCATAAAGTTGCAGAATTTCTGAAAAATACCCGGGATAAATAACCCGATTAAATCATGTGCGGGATCACCGGAATTTATTCGAAAAGCCCACAGGCTGACGCTCTATCGGCTATGACACAATCATTACAACACAGGGGACCGGACGCTATCGGGTATTTTATTAATGATCGAAAAACAGTGGCTGTGGGGCACACCCGATTGAGTATAATCGACCTGTCCGAACAAGCTAACCAGCCAATGAAAACATCGGATGGTAGATATATCATCGTTTTTAATGGCGAAATATACAATTATCAGAACATCAGGTCCGAGCTACTCCACGAGGATCCTTCCCTTCAATTTTTTTCTAATTCAGATACTGAGGTGATATTGTACGCATTCAAAACCTGGAAGGAAAACATGCTGCCGAAACTGGAAGGGATGTTCGCATTCGTAATTTATGATGCTATAAACAACTCTTTTTTCATGGCCAGGGACCGCGTGGGTAAAAAACCATTATTTTATTTTATGGGCCCTGAATATTTCCTATTCGCTTCGGAAATAAAATCACTTCTGAAACATCCTGAAGTCGATCGTAATAAAAGAATTAATTACCAGGGAATTTACCAGTTTCTTCATTTAGGTTATATCCCTGAGCCTAATACGATTTATGAGTCTGTATTAAAATTTCCATCGGGACATTATGCCTGGGTCAACCCTGATTTTAAGTTGAGTCTTCATTCTTATTGGAATATAAGGAATTGTTTTGAAATTCCAGGTTTTGATAAAAACACAGATTTCATTGCTGAATTCGATAAACGCTTAACGGAATCCGTTCAAAGGAGATTGGTTAGTGATGTCCCTTTAGGAACATTTCTGAGCGGAGGAAATGATTCTTCATTAATCACAGCGTTGGCCTCCGGATTATCAGAAAAAAAGATAAAAACATTTACCATAGGATTTAAAGAACAAAAATTTGATGAAAGCAGTTATGCCCGTGAAGTTTCAGAATTTCTGAAAACGGATCATCATGAATATTTCCTTTCCGAAAGAGAATCGATTGAAATACTGCATAAATATGTTGAACATTTTGACGAACCTTTTGCCGACACTTCAGCGATTCCGACACTATTATTATCCTCATTGGCAAAAAAAGAAATCAAGGTTGCATTGACCGGAGATGGTGGTGATGAATTATTCCTTGGTTACGGAGCATATGACTGGGCTAATCGATTCAATAATCCAATTTTTCGCTTTTTCAGCCATCCGGCAACAATGTTCATGGACCATCTGAGAGGTTCCAGGTATCAAAGAATCTCTAATTTTATGAAATCTGCGGAAGGAGTCAAAAATATAAGAAGTCATATTTTTTCCCAGGAACAATATTTTTTTTCACAAAACGAATTATACGGAAAATTACTTCGCAATCCTGATAATTATATTCCTTTTACTTATTTCGATCCCGATTACGCTTGTTATTTAAAAGAAGCCGAGAAACAAGCTTTATTCGATTTTAATTATTATCTAAAAGATGACTTATTGGTAAAAATCGACCGTGCGTCGATGTACAGCGGGTTGGAATGCCGAAGCCCTTTTTTGGATCATCACCTCGTTGAACTTGCCATGAATCTCCCCTATTCATTCAAAAAAAAGGGGAGTTCAAGAAAGTGGATTATAAAAAAGGTATTGCAAAAACACCTTCCTGCTCCGTTGATCAACAGGCCAAAATGGGGATTCAGTGTCCCAATGGCAAAGTGGCTTAAAAACGATCTAAAATTTATGCTGGAAGAATATACCGGGCAAAAAATCATAAAGAAATTCGGAATTGTGAAGTATGATTACCTGATTGCTTTAAAAGAATCATTTGACCAAGGGCAGGATTTTTTATATAACCGCTTATGGCTATTGATCGTTCTACATAAATGGCTGAATGAACACCCTATTGGATAACAAAACCGGATCTATTCTCTACTTATCTTATGACGGAATGACCGATCCTCTCGGACAGTCACAGGTGCTCCCCTATATGACCGGGTTGTCCGGTAAAGGATATTCTATTTCCCTGATTTCTTTCGAAAAAAGGAAAACGGGATATCTATTCAGAGCGACTGAAAGAATATTAAAGGAACATAAAATAAAATGGATTCCTCTCCAATACCATAAATATCCTCCTGTATTTTCCACTTTATATGACCTGTTTATCCTTAAAAGACAAGTCAAAAAAATATTTTACTCTGGTAACTTGTCAATTATACATTGCAGAAGCTATATCACATCGCTGGTTGGCTTAAAATATAAATTCAAGTACAAGAAAAAATTTATTTTTGACATGCGGGGGTTCTGGGCCGATGAAAGAGTGGACGGCGTAATATGGAATCTTAAAAATCCTGTTTTTAATTTAATCTATAAATATTTCAAGAAAAAGGAAATTAAATTTATCCAACAAGCGGACCATCTTATCGTGCTAACCGAAAACGCTAAATCTGAAATTGAAAATATTCTGAAAAAAAATCATATGCCAGTTAATGTATCCAATAAAGTTTCCGTTATTCCTACTTGTGTAGATACAGATTTATTTAACCGCGTGAATTTAAATCAGCATGAAGCATCGGCGATCCGTAATAAGCTGGAGATCAACCAAAATTCATTTGTCCTGGTCTATACCGGATCCCTCGGAACGTGGTATAGGCTGGATGAAATGTTGAATTTTTATAAAGAATTAATAACAGATTTTCCCGATGCAATATTTCTTGTTTTAACTCCGGATTATTCCATTCTAAAGGATCATCTGCTTAAAACCGGATATATAGGGAAACGTCAATTACCGGTTATTTCCAATTACTCGATCGCAGAAAATTCTTTCCCGGTTTACACCTATTCTGAATTAAAAAATATCCGGGGAGGCCGTATTATCCTGACTTCTTCCTATAAATCCTATATACCGATATTTTTATCCCTCGCATCACTTTCCATATGTTTTATAAAACCTTCTTATTCAAAAAAAGGATCTTCTGCGACCAAGGTTTTTGAATCTTTAGCAATGGGAGTGCCGGTCATTTCCAATAAAGGCTGGGGAGATATTGAAAGAATAATAACGGATAACAGGCTCGGGTATATTGCTGAAAATTTTTCAAAGGAAGAATACGTAAAAATTGTTAGGAAATTCAAAATAAGATCAAAGGAAGAGGGTTGGGAAATGTCAGACTTATTGCCGGATTTTGCATCCCTTAATGCGGGAATAGAATCTTACCAAAAAATTTACGATATTTTATTTTCTACCGGTCCACCGATGCCTCTTCCGGATTTAATCTGAAATTAATTCAGAATTTATGAACGGTCATTTGCCCTACCTTTCGGATCCTTCATTTGGGTTACCTTTGTGATGGCAACTATATAAAACGAAAAAACCATAGCATGGAGCTCAGGAGGCTTTTGTTTCTGTTTATCATCTTCAGCCCGGTAGTAAAAGTCTTCGGTCAATGCCCAATTATCAATTTTACACGTCGTGACACAGTATGTCAAAATGAAAATATCAATATTCAGAATAACACGGCCAACGATGGAGAATTTGAATGGGACTTCTGTGCCGGTGATTTTAATACGACGCCTGTACTTGATTCGACATTAGTCATATCAGGAAATCTGGCGCTTGAATTATTCATTACCAGCGACAGTTCATCTATCTATGGTTTCTATACGAATAATAATTCCAATGAATTATATCGCCTTGATTTTGGAAGCGACATAAATAATATACCTGTTGAAACTAACCTGGGGAATCCCGGCACCTTGCTCAATAGTCCTTATGGAATTCAGGTAGCCTTTGACGGAACCAATTGGGTGGGATTTGTTATCAACTATTCCGGCAATAACATCATAAGACTTAATTTCGGGAATTCACTTGAGAATTCCCCGGAGGCTGAGGATCTAAATATTAGCGGGCTATTAAACCCGGTTGGTCTTCAACTGATCCGGCAAAACAACAATTTTTACCTTCTGGCCGGAAATTCCGGGGACAATAAAATTCACATAATCAACCTTGGGAATAAACTGACAAGTAATCCGGGGGCAGGCGATATATTTGTGACTTCCAATCTTAGCACAAAGGGAATTAATGCTTTGTGGAATCTAAATATGATAAAGGATTGTGATACCTGGTACGGTTTGGCCACAACCCCCGGCACCAATGGTTTATTCCTTCTGAAATTTGATAATGGAATACAGGCCGACCCTTCTGTAACTTATCTGGGTAATTTTGCACAAACCGGTTATGCCGATTTGGTCGAAGACGGGGGGAATTATTTCGGATTTATCATTACCAATGAAGGAAAATTCTACAAGATTTCATTCGGCAATTCTTTGGATAACCCAAGTCCGGTAATTTCACAGGAATTGTCTTTTACAGGGAATTCAAATACATTGGCTTTATTTTTTTATAAATCATCATCGAATTGGAAAGGGTTTACTTTCAACAATGCAACTCATGAACTTTATACTTTCAGTTATAATAATCCCTGTCACGCGTCTGTCCCAGTAAGTAACCAGGAATCACCTGAATTCGTTTCCTATGACTCCCCCGGTAAATATTATATTACATTAACCGCAACCGACCAGGATGGCAATCAAAATACGAAACTGGATTCCATTATTGTCAATGATTTAATGGCACCGACCATTGATTTTAATACGAATAACAATTGGTGTATTGACAATCCCACCGAATTTAGCGGGCTAAGCTCAAATGATGATTCGGTGGATTATTGGTACTGGAATTTAGGAGACGGAGCGGATAGCATACCAGGGCAAAACATCAGTCATCAATATAGTACTGAAGGAAATTATAAGGTAACACTTTCATTGATAAGTCATAATGGCTGCATGAATAATACATCCGGGAAAATATATAACTTTGATTCCCCCCACCCGGATTTTAGCCTTTCATCCTTAATTTATTGCACCCATGATACGATATCCTTTGAAAATAGTACGCAGACAAACGTGCCGGATTCTATCATGAACTATACATGGAATTTCAACGATGAAATTATTTCACATGCCCGGGATACGATATTCTTATTTGATCAGGAAGGCATGAAAAATATTACCCTTACCGCCGCGATTCCAGGCTGCTCCAATGATACAAGCACGTCTTTTAATGTGATATCAGGCCCTCAGTCGGACTTTGTTTTCAATAATGTATGTAACAAAACAATTGTGGATTTCACGAATACCACAGTCGGAGATTTCACAGCGTCATCATGGGATTTTGGTGATGGTTATACCAGCTCTCTACCTGACCCCGAACATTTATATGATTCAGCAGGGACCTATCCTATCAAGCTTACGGTTACCAATTCCTCTGGTTGTCAAAATTTAAAATATGATACATTGACTGTCTATCATAATCCGTTGGCAGGGTATCAATATGATCTTCCATGTGTTAATATGCCGGTTGTATTTTATGATACCTCAATGGTTATTGGCGCTAACATAGCAGTGTATAACTGGTCAATTTCAAGCGTAGGAAATACCATGGTTTATGATACCTCCTCTGTTGAAAATCCTTCTTTTGTTATTAATCAACCCGGGGACTACCAGGTTCGTTTAATATCGGAAAGTAATTTCGGCTGTATCGATTCGGTAGCGCATATAGTTACCTTCCTTCCGGGGCCAAAAGCTGATTTTACATTCCATAATATCTGTTTGGGTGATTCCACTTATCTTGAGGATGCATCAACGGCCGGGGATAGCCTAAGCATTAATTCATGGAATTGGGAGATAAATAATTCAAATTTCAACGAAGCGGATCAAAGTTTTTTATTTGATTCAGCCGGAATTTATCCCGTTGATCTTATAGTAAAAGCTAATAATTTGTGTACGAATAAAATTGAAAAGGAAATAACCATCCATCCCCGGCCGATAGCTGGAATAATTGTTAAAAATAACTGTTTGAATCAAACATCCATTTTAACCGATAATTCAACTGCCGGTAAGGACTCAATCACAAATTACGGATGGCAATTTAACGACGGATCCTCCTTTAATGGTTTTGAAATCAGCAGGAGATTTGATTCGGCAGGGACCTATTCCGTAAATCACTGGGTAATAAGTTCCAGTCAATGCCGCGATACCATTTATAATACCATTACAATTCATAAAATGCCTCACGCCGAATTTTCAATGATTCCGCCTTTGGGCTCTCCCCCTCTTGATGTTACTTTTAAGAATCAATCAACAGGTGCTGATCTTTATTCCTGGAACCTTGGAGGTCCTGATTTATTAAGCTCAGCTACCAATCCCAGGTATACCTATAATACAACCGGGGATTTTACGGTTACCTTGTTAGCGCAAAATGAGTTCGGTTGTGAAGACAGCACTTCCAAAATTCTTACCCTTAAAAGTCCCTATAATGATATCGCGTTGAAAAAGGTCAATGCTTTTGAAAGTAACGGAGCATTGCGATTTTTATTAAGTATCTCCAATGAAGGAACTACCATTGTAAACCAAATGAATATTAATATAATTATAAATAATGAATACACCTTGTCAGAACCTTTTGAGGATACTCTATACGCCGGGGACACCGTTCAACATTTATTAAATTTTGAACTTCAAAATTCCGCATCCCAAACTCCTGCTTATATATGTTTTAACATAAATCCCGATTTCATGGGAGAAAAAGATTCAAATCCGACGAACAATACCGAGTGCTACACCCCTGCCGATCATTTTATTATGATCCAACCCAGCCCCAATCCGGCTAATGATAATTTAAAGGTATCATTTATTCTCATGAAAGAATCAGATATCACATTAAGGCTGATTTCTTCTTCCGGAAATATTGTGATGGTAAAATATTTACTGAATTGCAAATCGGGTTATAACGAATTTGTTTTGAATTTATCGGCCTTCAATCCCGGGCTTTATTTTCTAAACCTTGAAGGAGAAGAAATTCACAGTACAAAAAAAATTATCTTGGTTAAATAAATTACTTTACTATTTTGCAGGTATAAACTGAAATATATCATTTCACTCGTTTAGCAGAAAATGTTCGAATTTTTCTTGATTTTTACTGCGTGGTTTTTGCTATTGTTCGTTTCAGGATCCTTAATTTATTCATCGTTTATAAAATATCCGGCTACGCACAATCTTTATACATTGATATTTCGCAATACCTTCCTGGGGTATATTTTATTTGTTACGATTTTTTCAATTTGGAAAACTCACTTTGAAACAATTAATATCATTTACCTTTTATTGCTGCTTTTTTCTCTTCTTGAATTAAAAAAATCCCGTTTTGCAGGTAAACGAAATATAAATATACCTGGTGTAAAAATATCAGATATAATTTTTCTTTTAACCGCCTGGGGCTTTGTTTTTATTTATATGTGGATGATTTTTTATAATTCCGGTAGTATATTATCATTTAACTTTCATTATGGCGACTATGTTAATTATAGCCGGATATCCCATGAAATCGCAAAGACCGGGCAGGAAAATGGTTTTGGTGTTTATAATGAACTAAACCACCATTATCATGGGTCAGAACCTTATCATTATTTCGATCTCTGGGGAGGTGCGATAGTAAATAAAATATTCGGAATTAATAATTATTTAAGCCTGGTCCTTATTATTTATCCTCTCTTTTATTTTTTAGTAATATGCGGATTGATATCCCTGTTGAAAAGGGTTACAATAACTAATTTTCTCATCACTCTAACGGGCCTCTGGGTGGGAGGAATAACTTTTCATTTTTATAATTCCTGGCATTTTTTATCTACAATAAACAATTTTTCATTTAATATGCTTACCCCCGGAATATTCAAGTTGAGTTATTTTTATGTCTTTATATTGGCTGCTTTTTTACTTTCCCGCCAGGGCCTTTACAGTTTATCAATTCTTGTTTTTTCAGGATTGGCACTAGCGAATATAGTAAGCGCTCCATCCGTTTCTATAACCGTATTCTTTATGGAAATTCTCTTTTATTACTTGAAATTTATTGATAAAAGACAATTAACCCGCTTACTTATATATGTATTAATAACTGGTATTTCCATTATTATTTATTATGCCCTATTTAAAAATGAATACTCGGGCATTGTTGGTGTCAATATCAACGAACCTCTCAAGCTGATTTCAATTAATTTTCAAAAAGCGGATTTAATAACCCAATTGCATATAATAATGGGTAGTGCTTTATCAATTGTAATTCTTTATTTTTTTTATATCATTTCAGCGGTCGCATTTATTCACAATTGGAGTTCGAAAAAAAGTATATTTTATATCTTAACTATTTTAATGGCCGGAATCGGCACGAGTATCCTATCCTGGGCTATCACTTACCGGGAAAACGGTTCCGTAGAAGTTTTCTATAATTTCGCAATACCGTTAATCAATTCATTTATTATGATTGTTATTGTATTCATTGTCGGGGATAGGAATATTCCTAAGGTAAAACGAGTATGGATGCTTACCCCCCTTATCCTTCTTTCGTTTATTAATATTTATGATAATATCCGTTTTATTGATATTTATAAGAAACCTGTTTATTCCGATAATTATTTAAAATCGATATACAAACAGGTTGAAGATCATTCCTACATTGCCTCTCTCAAATCTTCAGAAATTTTGACAAATCCATTCGAGAAATTAAATGCAATATACCCCTTAGGGAATTATTTGGTTATCATGAAAAATGACATAGGGGTTATTAATATCGGGGATTTGAACACCCCTATTGATTCTACTTCAGCGATAAGTATTTACAGAAGTAAAAAGGCCATAGAAAATGGTATCTTTTACCGTTATTATTTAGCCTCAAAAATAAGGAACAAATCTGTCAGTGATCTGCAGATCGAATTCCTTAAAAAATATCACATCCGCCAGTTAATTGCATCAAAAAACGCAGTAATACCGCCTGATATCCTAACCCATACAAACAAAATCATAACTGACTCCCTTTCAGGAGAAAAATTTATAACTTTTGATTTGAACCCGTAATTTCACTTTTACCAGCCGGGAAGGATTAAAAGCAGTTTTTATCTATTTCTCAATCCAACTTTTGACTTCGTCTAGTGTCGGATTCTTCACATCCTCCAGCTTCATCTTCTTTCTCATCCCGCACAGATCATTGAATAATTTATTGGGGCTGGAGTTTTTAAGCTGGTCAACAGATTCGAAACCTATTTTTATCAATACCGGAATTAAATCTTCCCTGATCCCAAGGTTTTTAAACTCCATCGACGGATCAATCGAAATTTTTTGTTCCGGCTTCATCTGAGGGAAAAAAATTACGTCCTGGATAGAGGGCTGATTAGTCATGATCATGGTCAGCCGGTCGATCCCTACACCCAGGCCAGCGGTCGGGGGCATGCCGTATTCAAGGGCCCGTAGAAAATCCTCATCCAGCATCATGGCTTCCTCATCTCCCCTCTTTCCCAACTCAAGCTGATCTTCAAAACGCCTGCGTTGGTCCAGGGGGTCATTCAATTCGGAAAAAGCATTGCATATTTCCTTACTGTTACAGATTACTTCGAAACGTTCCACAAGACCCTCCTTGCTTCTATGCTTTTTGGCTAATGGCGACATTTCAATCGGGTAATCCGTAATGAAAGTAGGTTGAATGAGGTTCGGTTCACATTTAGCACTGAATATCTCATCAATGATCTTTCCTTTCCCCATGGATTCATCCAGGCTTAATCCCAACTTCCCGGCAACGTCTCTTAATTCCTTTTCACCCATTCCGGAAATATCGATACCCGTATAATGCTCGATGGCTTCAAACATAGTAAATCTTTTCCAGGGGCGGGCAAAATCGATTTCATTGTCACCCATCCTTATGGATGATTTTCCGTGCAGGTCAAGGGCTATCTTCTCAATCATTTCCTCCACCAGGTCCATCATCCAGTAATAATCCTTATAGGCGACATAAAGTTCTATCATGGTAAATTCAGGATTATGCATGGTACTGATGCCTTCATTGCGAAAATTC
>CAYNCU010000022.1:0-27252 GCA_964395765.1 uncultured Roseivirgaceae bacterium
ATGGCAGAAAATAGCAAAGTAATAAGGGTGGAATTATATTATAAAATTTCCTGAAAACCGGGCGGCTGCTCGAGGAGGTTTTGAAGATGACGCCCAGGATCAGCATTAGCAAACCCAGGATGATCACATCATTATGTATGGGATAACTCAAGCGATTTTAATTACCGGTTAACTCCCTGACAATATACAAAAATTCACTCAGGATCATGGCAGTAGCTCCCCAAACAACCTGTCCGTCAACATCGAAATAGGGAGCTTCTACCCTATATTGTTCGCTGATCTTTATCTTCGTTATTTTCCGGTTTTCATCATTTAAAAGATAATCGATGGAAACCGTATGCAGACTATCCACCTCAACGGGATCGGGGCGAAATACAGGAATTTCAGGAAGGCAGCCGATCACCGGCAATACGGAATTTCCGCTGGCCCTGATCTTAAGTTCTGTAAGTTGCCCAAGAATTTCGACTTTCCGTAGATCGGCACCGGTCTCTTCTTCCGTTTCCCGGATAGCAGTATTTATTCTGTCGGCATCGTTATCCTCCATCCTTCCTCCCGGCAAAGCCATTTGACCGCTGTGCACACCGTTATATTCGGGGCGTTTAATAAGGGGGAATTTCCACTCATTGTTTGCAAAATATAACAGGATCATAACACTCGATAACCTGGGACTTATATTCTTCTCCATATTATATTGTCCTGTTTTCCTTGAAGAAGCAGCCATCATCATTTGGGCCTTTTCTCCCGGCAGCGGGCTTTTGAGCCTGTCGTATAATAATTGCTTAAGCTTATTTTCAGTCATTTGTAACATAATTCCCTAAGATACGCACAATGAAATATTAATTATCTGAAAAATACCAACCTGCTTTTATTTTCAGGGATTATTTTCAATTTTTGTTATACACAATATTCTTTCCCGTTATGCCTATTACTTCCCGAAAAGTTTTTAGCATTTACCGTACCCTTGACCGGGATCAGATCCGCTTTGTAATTGATAAGGTGATCGAAGGAAATCACACCACCGAAGAATGGCTCAATCGCCTTAACAGGATCGCCTTCATGGATCTGCTTGGTGATGAAACCAGGGAACAGGCAGGAAGGTTTTCCATGGCCTTTGCCGTGCTTACGATTATCATGACATTCCTTACCATTCTCAGGCCTGTCCTTTTCTTTCTTCCGATCGGCTTTCTGATCATCTTTGCCTACTTTTTTTCATTATATATGAGCCTTCTGAAAATTGATATCAGCAATCACATGCGGCTTTTTCTGGTACCCATGATCGAAGAGATCCGGGAAAAAATGAATGAAGGGGCAAACGTATACCTGAAAATGGATTTTTCAAGTGCCGTTACTAAAGAAAAACTTCTGGAAACGGCTGATAATGAAAAAAATAAATCGGTTAAGACTTTCCGGCACCATTGGATAGACGGGGAATTAACGCTTAAAGACGGCAATATTCTTGAATGGGAAATAGAAGACAGGGTTCAACAGAGAAAATCCTCACTGGCAGATAAAACGGAAAGAATGAAATTCAAGGATTACGAGATCAGTCACCTGTTAAAGATGAAAATCACCGCTTCCAACGATACGTTCAGGCCGCTTGATGACCACCTGAAAGTTGAAAACGGGCAAATATTCATCCCCCTTGAAAATGAAAGCAACTCTACAAGCCTGGAGCAGGGAATGGATCCTGCCGTATTCATGAATTTACTGGATGAAGCCTATTCGAAAATTCAGCCAGTCGTTCAGCCTGCCACCTGATTTTTCCCAATATTATGAATTGTGCTTAAACAGGTTTGCAATGACAAGGCTCAAGGAATAATTATAAAGAGCTTTTAATTCCCCGGAAAAAAATATTGTCCTGCATCAAAAAATATTATTCAAAGACTGAAGCGCCATCATTGATCCCCACATGATAAATCGACAGATCGATCCCGAATTTTTCTTTATATTTTGAATATACACGATCCGTAAACCGGCTGACAATGGATTTACTAACCAGGTTAATCGTGCAACCGCCGAATCCACCGCCCATCATTCTTGCGCCCGTCACACCGGAATCCGAAGCAATTTCGACAAGATAATCCAGTTCATCACAACTTACCCCATACTGATTACTTAACCCTGAATGTGTTTCATACATCTTTTTTCCCAAGTCCGTAATTTTTCCCTGTTTTAAGTCTGTACAGGCCTTGCCGACCCGGTCAATTTCCTCAACTACGTACAAACATCGTTGAAAAACAACGGCCGGTATTTCCTGCCTGTGTTCATTTAACAATTCAGCGGTAACATCCCTCAGACTGTTCAACGATGGCGCATATTTTTTCAGGATCCGGACACCTTCCTCACATTCTTTCCGGCGGGTATTGTATTCCGAGGAAGCCAGGGAATGTTTCACTTTTGTATCGCAAAGAATAATCTCGTAGTCCGGAAGGTCTATTGGATAGTATTCATATTCCAGGGACCGGCAATCGAGTTTCATTACCTTTCCCCTGGCCCCGAAAAGGCTGGCAAACTGATCCATAATTCCACAGTTCAGTCCGGCGAATTCCTGTTCAGCACGCTGGCATAATTTGGCCAGATGCATTTTATCGATATTCAATTCCAGTAATTCATTGAGCGCATAGGCAAGGCCGCATTCAAGAGCGGCAGAAGAAGATAATCCCGAACCGATCGGTATGTCACTTCCGAAAACACAATCAAAACCCTTTATCTTTTTACCGGATCTTAATAATTGATCTACAACTCCCGATAAATAATCCGGCCATTTTTTAGGATCTCGTTTCAGATTGGAAATTCCGCTCTCATAACTTTCATTCAGGTCAAACGCAAACATTCTTATTTTTTCTGTGCCGGTGATGTTAACAGCATATACCACCTCCTTGTCAATAGCTGCGGGCATGACGAAACCGTCATTATAATCCGTATGTTCACCGATCAGGTTAATGCGACCCGGAGCTCTGAATTGATGAGGAGTGGTTTTATATAATTCCGTGAATTTTTTTTCGATCTTGTCAGGATTCATAGAATGAATAATTACCAGAAGAAAAAGTACAAGGCTGCAATAATAAAGACGATCCCGATTGCCCCGATATTGAATATGAGCGAAGTATCAAAAAGCCTTGGATTAATATCGAATGATTTTTTTGCCACCTGTTTCATCTTTACATTCAGAATCATGATGAGTCCGATGAAAACAAAGCCGGTGGAAAGCATAAATATGGATTCAATACCAAGATAAAAATAGCGTTTGAACAGGACGATTCCCGGAACCAGGCTCAGGCCACCGGCGATGATAAAGAACCAACCGATATTAATAATATGTTTTGCAGACGGGGTGGGCTCTGTTGTTCTTTCGATTTTTCCTTTGTGATCCAACAGGCTGATGATAGAAGCAATGAGCACCAAAATAATAAATACATAACCCATGCGCAGGATGAAAGGCATTGTAGGATAAAGCCATTTTATGATTATCCCTGCCGGTATGGTTGCAATGGCAGTCCACAGGGCAGCCCTGGAAGTTGCCTGTTTCCAGAACAAGCCCATACAAAATACCACCACAACACCGGGGTAAATATATCCCGTGTATTCCTGGATATACTGGAACGCCTGGTCAAGCCCGCCCAATAGTGGCTTGGCGGAGATTACGGCTAAAACCAGCGCGGCAAAAGCAACAATTCTCCCGACTCTTACAAGCTCCCTCTCAGACGCATCGGGTTTGAAATGCGCTTTATAAATATCCATGGTAAAGATCGTGGATGTACTGTTGATCATGGACGACAGGGATGAAACAATTGCTGCCACAAGGGCGGCAAATGCCAGTCCACGGATCCCTTCGGGAACAAAATTTTTCAATAGCCACGGATAGGCCTCATCCGCTTTGGAAATTTTTCCGATTACCGACGTATGGCCGAGTAACTCCGGATTATTAAATAAGACGTAGGCGGTGATCCCGGGAATGATGACGAGCAAGGGAACCAGGATCTTCAGGTATCCTCCGAAGATCAGGCCTCGTTTGGCATGGGAAAGGTCTTTCGCTGCCAGGCCTTTTTGAATGATATATTGATTAAATCCCCAATATCCCAAATTAGTGAGCCACATGGCGCCAAATATTACGGCCAGTCCGGGTAAATCCGAAAAAGCATCGGTAAGTCCGCCGGAACCGTTGGGAACAATGGTGCCCCTCGGCACAATCATTTGAAAATGATCCCTGGCATAATGGAAAATCACGGCAAAACCTTTCAAGATGCCATGGCCGTCAGAAACTGCATTCAGGGTAATAAAAGTGGTCACCAGACCGCCCCCGATGAGAAAGATCACCTGAACAACATCCGTCCAGGCCACGGCTTTCAGTCCGCCATAGATGGAATATATTCCTGAAAACAAGGCAAGGCCAACGACACCGTACATAATTGGAACGCCCATTATTTTTTGAAGCGCAAGAGCTCCGAGCCAGCTGACAGAGGTCAGATTCACAAATACATAAACCAGCAGCCAGAATATTGCAAATGCCGTACTCACTCCTTTATTATATCGGCTTTCAAGGAATTGCGGCATGGTATATATTTTCTTCTCAAGAAAAACAGGAAGAATATACTTGGCTACCAGGATGAGCACAATAGCGGCTATCCATTCATAAGCGGCGATGCCCAGCCCGATCCGGAATCCGCTTCCTGACATGGCGATAAAATGTTCCGCCGAAATGTTGGCCGCCAGCAAGGATGCACCAATCACCCACCAGGTAAGCTTCCTGTCTGCCAGAAAATAATCCTGGGAAGTTTTTTCCTCACCCTTCTTGGTGCGCGATATCCAAAGCCCAAGAAAAATGATAAAAAACGCATACCCAAAAAAAACGACCAGGTCCGTTGTTGAGAAAATCATATATGTGTTTTTTAAAAAGTGTCGCCTCTTCAGGCAGGCCAAATATAAAAATTTATCTTCATTTCACTAAACGATACGCACTTGTAATGGCCTTATATTTCTACTGTTATAATGAAATTTCCAGGATTTTTTTTATATTTAGAGCACAAAGCGGTAAAAAACAGCCTTAATTATGAAATCCAACAATTTTTCGCGAAGAGAATTTATTCAGAAATCTTCGTTGGCCCTAGCCGCGATTTCTGCGGGGACATTGATTACTTCTCCGGGAGCAGCCGCTACAACCATCACCGGAAAATCCGGCATGCCTATGCGTATGCTGGGATCAACAGGCGAAAAAATTTCCATCCTGGGATACGGGGGAGGCTCCCAGTTTATGCTCATGCCCGACGGCGAATGGGAACCGCATATACAGTATGCCCTGGACGCAGGTATAAATTACTTTGATACGGCTTCGTCCTATGGAGACCCTGTTTCCGGGTCAAGTGAAGAACGATACGGCAAAGCTCTTTCCCAATACCGGAAAAAAATATTGTTGCTTACTAAACTGGATGCCCGGGACCCGGAAAAAGCCAAGCCTGAATTTGAACGAAGCCTGAAAAGACTGCGTACCGATTATGTTGATATGATCCTGATCCATGCCGTTTCGGCGGATGATTCTCTCCAAACCATTGAACCGGGAATTTATAAATACCTCAGGCATCTAAAGGAACAAAAGGCAGCCCGTTTTATCGGTTTCTCAAGCATGGATAGTGCTGAACGGTCAAAAGAATTGATTGAAAACCTTGATTTCGATCTTTGTCTGTTAGCTATTAATCCTACCAATTACAGGAATTTTGCCGATGTGGCCCTCCCCTCAGCAAGGAATAAAAAAATGGGGGTTATTGCGATAAAAGTGATGCGTAATATTGTCAATAAACATGCTTCTCCAAAAGAATTGCTTGAATATACCTGGGGCCTCGAAGGATTATCCTGTGCATTGGTAAGTCAGACAGGTTTGGATCCATTGAAACAAAATATTGAAATAGCACGACAATATAACGGAATTAAACTAGGATCAGCTGAAATGAAAACGCTGGAATCCCGGCTTACCGAAGCCCGTGGCCCGCATGTACTGGAGTGGGCCCGGCGAGGTTATCGGGACGGATATTATGTTTAAAGACCAAAATAATAAAATAGCATCAGATCTGTTTTTCTGCAAAATGAGAAAAATTGCAGTATTAAAATACGCGCTTGCCATGACTGCGATCTTTCTTTTTATTTTTTCTTCTGGCTTTGCGCAGGGTGGACATTACCGAAAACGTCAGCAACCGGGCTTGGGAACTACCCATGGAAAAGTAGGATTTGTCGGAAGAGACCCAAGCCGTAAAACCGGAAAAGTAAATTACTGGAAACCTAAAGCCCCGAAAAGACAACGCAAGGTCCTTTACCTGCCGGACAGCAAAATTCATAAACCCAAAAGAAGGGTGAAATTCATGGCAGCTGAAAAAACCTCTCCGAATAAAAATCTGAGAACTCCAAAAAGAGTAAATGATAAAAAGATGCTGTTGCCTGAAGTCAGAGGAAACAAAAAAGCCAAAACCCCTAAATATCAATACATGGGATTTGATCCTACCATGGGAGCGAATAATGTGAAAGAAAAAAGAAACACGGATATCCAGTATAAAACTGCCTATAAATTCGGCAAAAAAGGCGGTCTGGATAAAACTTCTACGCGGAAAAAAAAGGGCGCTCCGGAATAATTAAATATTTTAAAGAACCCGGGCCATCCATCATATATTCGGTCAAATTATTATCAATAAGATAACCTAATAATAGCGGAATCGTGCCATCGAATAATCGGGCATTTGGCAAAGCATAAGTAACCGCTTCTTTTCGATTTACTGATTTACTGATATTCCGATTTCCCGGATCATTCTTCCCTCAATACCTTTACCGGGTTCGTTCTCGCCGCCCTTAACGACTGATAACTTATTGTCAGCAATCCGATGGTCAGTGAAATCACTCCTGCCCAGAAGTAAGTGAAGAAATCCTGATGGATCTTGTAGGCAAATGTATTCAGCCATTTATTCATTGCCCAAACAGATAATGGAATCGATAAAAGGAAGGCAATGAAAATAAGCCGGGATAAATCTCCGGATACCATGATCAGTATATTTTTAACTTCAGCACCGAAAGCTTTCCTTATTCCTATTTCACGGAACCTTCTTTCGGCCAGGAACATTGACATGGCGTACAGACCCAGGCAACTGATCAACAACGAAATCATGGCAAAATACTTGATCAGGTTAAAAGTGTTAAAATCCTTTGCATACTGGACCATCAGGTGGTCGTCGAGGGTGAAATAGGAAAACGGGGTAGTCTGTACAATTTCCTTCCACTGATCCTGGAGACCCGAAATCAACTGCTGAAAATGATCCATGTTGGCATCGATGATAATATTCCGGTAGTCGTGGCTATCGGATAAGGTATACATCATCGGGTCAACGGATTTATGTAATGACTCCTGGTGAATATCATTGACCACTCCTATTATTTCATAATGATACTTGGTCCCCTGAAAATCAAAGTAAACCAATTCCCCGGGAGCGTCTTCAGGTTTCAAACCAAGTTGCTTCACGGCTTCTTCCGAAATCATTATGAGTGTTTTTGTGGTATCCCTGTTAAAATCATTAAAATTTCTCCCACTGATGATTTTCATACCCATCGACTTAATATAATTCAGATCTACCTGGTTATTATATATATGAATAGCATCATCCATTGTTTGCCCTTTTTTGTAAAGGAGCAGGTCGTTACCGATAAAATTACCAGGGATGAAATTGGCCCCTGTAACCGAGTAGACGTCGGAATTGGTACTGAATTTATGTTTTAATGTTTCATATTGATTTATGGCATCCTGAGTATTCAGGGGGATGATCAACTTGGATTTATGATCGAAGCCCAGTTCCGTATTTTTTATGAAATTCACCTGTTTTGAAATAATCATGATAGAGCTTATCAGGGCAATGGATATCATAAACTGCAACACAACCAAACCCTTTCTCAGCAAAGTCATACCCATCCGGTCCCTGCCTCTTCCTTTCAGTACCACAGACGGTTTAAAGGATGCAAGGTGAAAGGCGGGGTAAAATCCCGCTACCAGGCCTGTAAACAATAAAAACGCGATAAGGTAAAATGAAAGTATGCTTAAATTCTGCCTTGTAAACGCAAGGGGCTTATCAATTAACTGGTTAAAATAGGGTAGCGCCAGCCATGAAAACAAAAGACCCAGAACTAATGAAATTATTACGATTATAAAGGATTCCCCCAGGAACTGGATCATAAGATTGCCAGGAGCTACGCCCATGACCTTTCTTACTCCTACTTCAAGGGCACGGTTGCCTGCCTGTGCCGTTGACAGGTTAATATAATTAACGCAGGCAAGTATAAGGATCAGGATACCAATCAGGATAAGTACCCTGAGAAATACAATACTGACAATTCCCGGTACATTGACCATATAATTCTGGCTGTCAGTGTGGATTTGATTCACGGGTTGAAATTCCATGGTTTTATTAAGCCCCATCTGTTTCATTTGTTCCCCTCCGTTTTTCAGGATAAGCTGATTCAGGTTTTTTTCAGCAGCCGGTATGTTGGCGGAAGGAAGCATTTTTGCATAGGTATAAACCATATTGTTTGCTATCCAATTGGTCTGGTCCTGATAAAAAAAGCTTTTACAAATCGGGTTGGAAGTGGAAATAACAAAGGAAGGTGATAAATGAGAGTTGTAATATTCTTTATCATATACGGCCGTAACTTCGTAATCGGACGGGCCGAAGGCGGTCGTGATCTTTACGATTTTTCCGATCGGATCATTATCGCCAAAGATCTTTTTCGCCCATTCCTTTTCCAGAACAACGCTGCTTCCATTGGTAAATCCTTCGCTGGTATTTCCCCGGATAAAATGAAATTTCAATACTTTGAAAAAGGTGGAGTCGGCATAATATCCTCCGCTGATATACCAGGAATTATCCTTATAGGAAATCATATTTTCCCCCCTGAAATCCGTATTGGCAAGCCTGCAGGTTAATTCTACCCCCGGAATTTGCGTCTGCACCGCCAAACCTATGGGGACGGAAGAACTTGCCAGTTTAAATACCTGTCCGTCTTTCTGGCTGATATCCGAATTGAGGCGGTAAACATTTTTGTTTTGCCGGTCGTAACCCAATTCACGGGTGGAATATAAAAATAATAAAATACAGCAGGCGAGGCTGACTGATAACCCGAAAATATTGATCAGGGTAAAAAGTTTATTCCTTACCATGTTTCGAAGGGTAATGACCAAAAAATTTTTTAACATAGTTTTTTCCAATTATTTCATTATAATCATCAGATGTCGTGCCAGACTGACCGGTTACCTAATACAGGATAAATAAGGAACTTTTTTTTACAGGCATGCAATGAGCTGTTCGGAAACGGCCAATTTTTATTACAAATCCGGACACAAGATAATTTGCAGACCAGAGGACAATGAAACATGTTAAAAGGTAAACGGGTGAATGGGCCTGCGATTTACCGGCAAAGGAACCTCCTTCCCCCTCCAACCAGCGTCAAACCTGATTAACCTAACGGGTACAAGATAAAACCAACCAGGTAATATCTCCCGCAGGTTATGCTGATCTTGGATTATTTTTCAGTGCTTATCGGCGTAATCTGCAGGTAAATACTTTGCCATATTTAGTTAATATTTGATTATTACAGCGCTAATTAACCGATATAACCCATTATCTGATTATTATTGATTTCGTGATTTATTACGCACAAATAATTATTATTTTATATTTTCGATCATAAAGCATTGGTGAGTTGACAAATGATAAAATGAAGAAGAATAATCTTTGCGGTAAGTCCCTTCTTCCGGCTATTCTTGGTTTCAGTCTATCTCTTATTTCAATATTTCAGTTACAGGCATCCGCCGGATCAGCTGATTCGGTGGAAGGAATTTCCGTTAAACGCGAAACCGGCGCTATCCCCCATCTGATTTTTGCCTGTGAGCTTGACAGCCAGAAACTCGACCCGGTATTCTCTGACACGGCCATGATCAATGAACTGAAAAAAATGAATGCCGGCATTGCCATCGCCATCATGGATATGAGTAACGAACGCGCCCGTGTAGTGAAAAAATTGAACCAGGCAGGCATAGGGGTAACCGCCTGGCTTGTGCTTCCGCGGGATGAAGGATATTACTTCAATATCAACAATGCCGACGATGCTTTAAAAAGATATGAAGACTTTCAGCAATGGACGAAAAGGAATGCCCTGCACTGGGAGGCAGTGGGTCTCGATATTGAACCTGATTTCAATGAACTTTCATCGCTTAGAAAAGAAGGAAAATGGAAACTTTACGGTACTTTGTTTAAAAGAGCGATCAACGGCAAAAAACTAAAAGAAGCCACGGATAAATACAAAGACCTTGTACGGAAAATCAAAAACGACAAGTATTATTTACAGACTTATCAATTGCAATTTGTGTCAGATGCGAGAAAAGCACATACCGATATACTTGGAAAAGCCATCGGAATTGTTGACGTCCATGGCGACGATGAGGTCCTGATGCTTTATTCCAGTTTCAACCCTACTTACGGGTCGGCATTGATATGGGGATACGGAAAAGATGCGCAAACGATTGCCATTGGCAGTACCAGTGAAACCGGGGATTCAATATTTAATGCAGCCTATCCCCCGCTCAGTTGGAAAGAATTCACCAGCGATCTGATCACCGCCAGTCATTTTTCACACAACATTGGAATTTTCAGCCTCGAAGGATGCATTCAACAAGGCTTTATAACCAGGCTGCAGCATTTCGACTGGGACCAGACCATAGTTATTCCTAAAGCATCTGTTCAAGCCGTAGGCCATTTCCGGCATTTTGTGATTTTGGTTTTATGGATACTTTCCAACTTACTTTATATAGTAATATTCTTCATTCTCCTGGTGACAGGACTGATCTGGTGGATACGGAGGGGAAAAAGAAAGAAAAAGATACCTGCTTCATCATGAAGCGCCGGAAAGTCAAATGAAATTAAGCGATCTTAAAAAAAGAAAAAGGCCGTTGGTTACAAGGGCCTTTTTCTTTGAAAAAAACTATTAACTCTTACATACTCTGCCGCGAAAGTATATCGCCCATAAATTCACGGGCCAGTTGGGCTTGTTCATGTGCATAATCGACTTTTGCCGTCTTACCGTCGGGAGTTTTTATATGATGGCATAGTTCATAACAGAAATAACCGTTATATCCTATCTCTCCCATTAATTCGATATACCGGTCATAGTCGGCCCATTCGATGATTTCAGCATGGTACTTATCACTCTCATATTTTGAAT
Organism: uncultured Roseivirgaceae bacterium; assembly: GCA_964395765.1. Classification (GTDB taxonomy): domain Bacteria; phylum Bacteroidota; class Bacteroidia; order Cytophagales; family Cyclobacteriaceae; genus DATDPY01. The sequence continues at coordinate 11,242 of CAYNCU010000022.1, forward strand.
GAACCTTACCAGCGCTGTCGCGGAAAAATTCGCCTCCGAAATGGGAATGTGCCTGTAAAGGTCCAACGGCTTTAACGGCCTCTTCCACCCATTCCGGGTCTTTCCGGCTCATCATTCCGGCATCGAGGCAGATCTTAAGATTAGGTGAATTAATATCTTTCACCATCTTGAGGCAGTCACGGTAATCCCTGAATAAAGGAGGATGGTTTTGCAACGCCATCGTGATACCGAATTCTTCGCCGAATCCTGCTGCTTCTTTGAGGCAATCTTTTACGTAACTCCACCGGTCATCCCAGGTAGCATAAGGGTACTGGCGCTGGAAAGAATAAAAATCATTTCTTACCAAATCGTAAGTGCCAATGCCATCATGGATCGGTATGCCGGTCCAGGCGGGAAACAATCGTACGACTTTTGCTCCCAGATCCTTCGCCATACGGGTGGTTTCCTTCACCATCAGCAGTTGGCTTTCACGGTGTTCCGGAATGGGACTGCTGAAATCATTATTGCAGGCAACAGCCGGTATTTCAATACCCGCTTTGGCTAATACATTTCTCATTTCATCTCTTCTTTTCTGGCTGATGTCCATCGGATTTCCCTGCGGTCTTTTATTATCAAGTTCTATACCGTCATAACCAAAATCCTTTGCCCTTTGCACAAATTCTTCGAAGGAAAGTCCCGGACCATCAAACCAGATCCCAAGGTAGGTGATACCATATAACCCAATCTTGATCTTTCCCGATCTTTTCTTTTTGGAAGCCTTTGAAGCTGGCGCAGCGAAGGCTTTATTTTTTAATGCCAGGTCGCCCAAAACGGCGGCACCGGCGGCTATCCCCGTTTTTTGTAGAAAATTTCTGCGTTTCATTATTTTAGGATTATTTATTTTAAAAAAATATTAATGTTCAGGAAGTTCATAATTTAAGAAAAAGAACATTCCTGAGCAATAAATATTTGAGTTTCAAACGGGTTGAGACTATCAGCAGGCCTTAACTTACACCGTTTCAATGGACTAGCCTGTTCATCTTCTTATTTTTCTCTGATTTTCTTTCTGGATAATGTCCTGATATCCAGGTTGGTGTGAATCTTCTTAACTGAAAGGCCTAAGGTAGCATTGATCATGGCCTGGCCCAATTCGCGGTTAGTTGTAACCAGGGACGGGGTAAGAATATTCATAAACGGATAAAGCCACTTGAACATCCGGTAAGCCCATATTCTTGATTTTACTGGGCTGGCAGAATGGATCATGCCGGGCCGGAAAATATAAAGATTCCTGAAAGGAAACCGGGCCAGGTCGATTTCCGACTTACCTTTAACCCGGGCCCACATCATCGGGCTTTTCATGGTTGGATCCGTTCCGGCACCACTGAGAAAACAAAATACAATTTCCCTGTTAATCCGGCTTAGTACCCGGGCAGCTGCCATGGTGAATTCATAGGTGATCTCATTATATTTCTCTTCATTCCTGACCTGGGTTTGCGAAACCCCGATGCAGTAAAAACATGCATCCTGGTTCCTGAGATGATCTTCAATCAAACTGTAATCCTTGTAATCAGTATGAATAATTTCAACGAGTTTTCCGTGCCTGATCCCTGTATTTCTTCTTGTTACGATCGTAACCCTGGCTATTTCCGGGTGATCAAGACATTCCATAAGCACACCTGATCCGGCAACCCCGGTAGCCCCGAAAATGATTACGTTCAATGTTTTTATTTTTAACCTTTCCGAAGATAAAGTATAGATTAGAAATAATTAAAGAAGATCATTATTTTGTTCATTGATATTTTAATTTAGTACTTTATTTATTTTAACGTCGTTATTCTTTAATCCGGTTGAGGCCATGAACAGAAAAATAATCCATACTATTCCGTCAAGATCGATATTATTGATCCGATTACTGGTAGGTATTGTATTCTTATCTGAAGGAATACAAAAATTTATTTTCTCCGAATCACTGGGTGTCGGCAGGTTTATAAAATTGGGGTTCCCGGCGCCTCAGTTTCTCAGTCCGTTTGTCGGCACTTTTGAAATCATATGCGGTATTATGGTCCTTCTGGGATTACTGACCCGGATTGCCTCCCTACCCCTCCTCATTATAATTTCCACTGCCATAATAACCACTAAAATTCCGATTCTTATTCATACCGGCTCGTGGGCAATGCTGCTTGAAGCCCGTACTGATATGTCGATGTTCCTGGGAAGTCTTTATTTATTGATCGAGGGAGGCGGCCGGTGGTCGATTGATTATAATTTCGATAAAAAAAATTCGCTACCTTGAATTTTATTAAGAAAGCGCTACACCCTGTCCCGGCAATTGACCATGGACATTTACTTTTGATCGAACCCGGGTCTGACCAGCTTTTTATCAATAATCTGTATGATAACAACTAAAGCAACTCCGAAAACAAAAAACATCCAATAGCCGGAAAATATATTCAGGAAACTCAGGTCAATTTTAAATTCCGTTAAATATAAGGTGACCGCAAGGGCAATTCCCACACCCGCAATACTGAGAATAAACCAGAGGGTTTCATGAGGGAATGAAGTTTCAGCCCTGGTAGCCAGGCGATCGACCACCCGGTCGGCAAAATCCGGTTCAAGATCATAGACTTGTTCCTTCGAAAGGGCGTGAAATACATGCCGGTAGGAATTGATTTCAGATTCGCTCAGTCCTTTTGGGTATTCCCCTTTCATTAATTTATTCTGAATTTCTTCTTCTGACATTTTCATGATAATTCCTCCTTACCAAGATACTTCAAAACACGATCTTTTAACAAATTCCGGGCACGGAAAATATAACTTTTTACCGTACCTTCCGGCATACCGGTAATTTCGGTGATCTCAGGATAGCTAAGCCCATCCGAGTGAAACATCATTAAAACCGTCCTGTATGGAAGTGGTAACTGTTCCACTATTTCGAGAATCATCCGGTCCATATCCTCCTTTTCGGCAATCAGCTCAGGGTTTGTTTTTTCTATAAAATAGTCAGAAATATCATCATCTTCAGGGATATCCCGGTAAAGGAATTTCCTTTTTTTTAAATGATTCAGGGCCATCCGGTAAGCAATGGTGGCAATCCATGTCGATAACTTTGACTTAAAATTAAAATTCCCCAGTTTCTCATAAACCTTCAAAAAAACATCCTGGCAAAGTTCTTCCCTTTCTTCCCTCAATTTAACTAACCGACCGATCATACCGGCCACAAGCCTTTCATGCTGCTTGATAAGCATGCGAAAAGCCTGTAAGTCACCCCCCAGGACTTTGGCCACCAGGGTCCTATCCTCATCCATTGTAGTGATTTGACAGGAATTTACCTTTAAATGTTGCAATAACCGGTATAAATTATTAAGAGCTTAATTGAATTTTACCGAATACATAAAAAAATGATAAAACCTGCAACTATTCTGCCGGGTATTCCTGTCTCATGATATAAAAAATGAATTTCAAACGCTTAAAATTTTAATATTATGGATTTACATGATGTTTTTATGGCATTGGTAATACTGGGAATCATCGGAGGTTCCATTCTATTGATCATCCGTACCTGGACTGATTATGCATTGAAAAAGAATATGATCAACAAGGGATATGTGAATGAGGATACGCAGGCTATATTTAAGAAGCGTACAGAAGAAAGCGAGCATAAATATTCATCCCTGAAATGGGGCCTGATATTCTTTTTTGCCGGTATTTCCCTGATTTTAATGGAATACCTGCCTTTTGACGAGCAATCGCCGCTACCTTACGGCTTGTTCACCGTGGCTGTATAGCTGGGCTTCCTGGTCTATTATTTCCTGGTGAAGAAAGAGATTCATAAGCCAAAACCATGACCTGGAAGACGCCGGTCAGGAAAAAGGGCTTAACTGAATAACTGAATATCCTGAATAACTTTTCTATACCCGGAAAATTAAATATTGAATATTGAATATTGAAAATTGAAGGATAATTATTTTCCCCTAGCCATTTTCAATGCTTCAGTAGTTGTATAATATTTTGCGATCATGCCGGGCACTTCCCAGTCCGGCATATCGCCATTCTGCAGGTACTCCAGGAATTTTTCCGTAACCTGGCCAAAGTGTGCTTCATGGCCCACCCGGTATTTGTCGGGGATGTTTACCCTCCACATTTTGCCGGATATTTTTTCGAGTGAAATATCGGGGTATTTTTTCTGCAATACTTCATTGATGGTTTTAGACAGGTCCTTTTCAAAGGTCGCCGATTTACCGGTTTGCTCGATGTATAGTTCAGGCCGATAATTTTCTACCTTTCCCTGCCTTACGATAAGATTGCTAAGGCTTCCGCGGAAAACTGAATAATGCGTATCTCCCGCTCCTTCAGGAGCCTGGAAATTCCAGATCACCGAAACATGGGCAAACTTCCCCTTTATCCGGTAGGTCATTTCGCCGTTGCTGTAAACTTTTAAAATATCATGGTCGACATATTTTGAAAGAAAAGGCGGAAATGAATCCATGCCCGTTACTTTTTTGAACTGGTCCAGGGTGAGATCGGTAGTCCAATGACGGGCTGATAACATTTTAATATCCGTTTTATAATCGACACTTTGTCCCGGAAAGCATTCAGTCTGTATCAGGTCGACCAGGTGCGTGGTCACATCGGCAATGCCTTCCCCTTGCTGAGTAATGTCGAAATACCAGGCCGGGCGGATCAGGGCCTTACCGGAAACGTATTTAAAGAAATTATGGACGCTTTCCTCCACGATGGAAGGCTTTTTTTCCGTTCCGGTTTCCAAAGTTCCAAACACCTGCGGTACTTCCGATAATTCTTTTTGCAGAATAGAGGTGATCTCATACCGTTCTGTCATGATATCATAAAGTAATACATGCTTTTCTTTTGCCATTCTGAATGCTTCCACCAGTTCGGGAAAAAGCTCCGGCGTAATCACCATCGGTTTATCCGCGAGGACATTCAGGCTATCCGCTATACACCGATCTATGTATTCTGTTTTTTCAGCATTGTTTCCGGAAATAATCACTACGTTGCCGGGCTTTTCCTGTAACATTTTTTCCAGGTAATCCCGGCCGGTGTAAATTTTCTCATTCCAGTGAGTCGGATTATCAGGACGCATGTTATACTGCCGAATGCGGTCGAGATGTTCCTGAACATCCGGTCCTGCCGGGGCATAAACAAATACTTCAGGGTTGATCCCCGGGTACATCACCTTTTGTACGAGCGAGGCATGAAAATGGCCTGGATCGAGGGTCATAAGGGTGATGGCATAATGGGTGGTATCCGCCATGGTTTTTACTTCACTTTGCTTTTGTCCCGGTCGGCAGGAAATTCCAATTATCAAAGGAACAATAAATAGTAAAGGATTTATATTTTTCATAACAATACTTTTAATCTGTAATGAGATGATAAATATAAGGGATGAAAGTTTTTATTGAAGGAGTACAGGATAATTTTTACATTCATCATCAGCGGATTCCTCCAGCTACAATAATTATTATATCAAAACAGAGGATATTCAATAATCATGGATCTTTATCCAAATCAGTGCCGGGAGGTTAAAAAGACCTTATCTCAGTTCCAAAATCAGGTTTTAAGGTAATCACCGCGCTTAAAAATTTATGGGGGAAACTTATCAAATTCGGGTTAAAATATTTAACTTTTATTGGTCAATTTTTAATTATCAGCGTACCCGAAATAATTTTTTAGTTTTTCCGCTTCGGTCATTTTAACCGGTATTTTATGAAAAGGATTTTGATTAAACATAATTTTATTTTGTTCGCGGGATGCCTGCTTATGACCATCGGTATTTCCTGCCAGAAAAATACCGACCCTGTAAATAAACAGGCGAATGATATCCCCGACACGCTTCAGGAAAACTCAACGGTAGCTGAAGATACCGCCAATAACATCCCGGGCGACTCGATGATTATTTATAACGACTCGACTCAATTGCGTACCTTGTCTGCCAATACCTGGATTCCAAATGAATTTATACTTAATGGAAAAGAATATCCCGATTTTAACTGGTATTGTTATTATACCGAAGCAATCTCTGACGAATCTTACCTGCCGGGAGACTCGGCCAATTTCATCGTAACCACTAACCTTGTTTTTACCGCGGATCATTTTATGTATATCAATGAAAATTTTCAGTGGCTTAAAAAATGTAAGGATTGTAATTCTTATACGGTGGTAAATGACGTGGATAATCCCAGGGGCGGTCCGTTTCGAATATCCGGCGATACCCTTTATACGGGAACCTACTACCAAAACCCGACCGCCATAATCCTGAATGATACTACCTTATTATATTTTCACTATTTCGAGGTTTATGATTATTACTCCGAATGTGAATGTAGTTTCAACGATTTTGACCTGGGCGAGGATACAACCTTCAACCTTAATGTTATCTTCTCGCCAAAGCATTAGTATTAATCGTACTGATTTCAAATCCGATCCTGCAGCGTCCTGATGTTCCGACTGTGGGATCGTGCCATACAAGTAAATCCCAAAACAGACAATTTAATGATGAACTTTATTCCGGCTTCTATGAGGAAATACCATGCCGAAAGTTAAGATCCCTGCCCGGAGCCTGAAATTCTCAGCAATTAAAATTCTTTCTCTCCGAATTCGCTGGAAGGAAGATGCGTTTTACTGCTTCTTTTATTGATATTGAAACTTAAATTAAGCATTATAATATCCGTTTCATAGATATAATTGGTAGTCGTATAAAAATGATCGCCCGAAGTTGTGATTCGCTGCCGGTTGGTTTGGTGCATCCCGAGGTCGATATTCTGCCATTGAATACCTGCACTCAAACGGTTATCCAAAAAGGTTTTTTTAACGGATAAATTGGGAATCAGGTACCTCGAATCCTCGCCCTGTGCCGTTATTCTTTTTGACAAATAATTTACATTCGCCTGCAGGCTCAGCGAGGGAGCTAAATAAAAAGTTGTGTTGGCATTGACGGAATATATCCAGCCGGAATGATTGATATTAATGGTCTGTCCATTCAAAATTTTCAAATCCCCTTTATAGATCTGTTTAAAAACATTGACCCCGGCGTAGAAATCCCACCATTTGAAAAAATGGAGATCGGCTCCCGTTTCGAATCCGGTTTTGTAACCCATTTTCACATTGGTATATACCCTGTTCAAAATCGTATCGGCATAAATACTGTTAACCCGCTGAACCGGGTTTTTGCCAGCCTGGTAATACGCGGTTAAAAACAAAGACCCGGCATTCTTAAATGTTTTTATGAAGCCGAGTTCGGTATTTCCTGCAAATTCCGGCAACAGGTCCGGGTCGCCCAATTCAAGAGTTTCCGAATGTTCCCGTTCCGGGATCGGGTTCAACTGGTTATTCGTCGATCGCTGAATTCTTCGGCTGTAACCCGCCTTTAGCTTCAGGTCGGGAGCTAATGTATACAATATATTCGCGGATGGGAATAAGTTGGATAAATCCAGTAAATGGATATTCGGATCGAACGACAGGTTTACTGTACGGTGCGCATATTCGTACCTCAGCCCGAAATTATATTCCAGGTTCTTCAACGATCCTGAATACTGACTGTACAATGAATGGATCAGGTTATTGGAAACCACTGTGCCGCTGAAACGGTCCAGGTTAGGTTGGTCGGGAATTTCCGGAGTAATAATATATCCATAATTCCCTGTTTGTGACTCTCTTCTGAACTCATAACCGCTTTCCAGTTTTCCCTTTCCGATCGGAAGGGAATGATCGAGATTGATCCTGTAACCTCTGATAGGCTTCTCATAGGGATTCTGAACATATTGAATGACAGAACCGCCCGGTTCCGTCAGGTTATGATTATGGGTAGTGCCGGAAAGATTATCGTATTCATATAAAAAAGAAGCCTTTAAAGACGAATGATCGCCAAAGGTATGCATGTAATCGAAATTACCGATCGTGAACGTTCCCTGTTTAACCTGGTTATTTGCATTATAATAAGGGTTATCGGCAATTTTTTCATCTGTATCTAAAGTCCATGTTGAATTGGAATAAAAAAGATCGGCTTCACGATTCTGGTAACGCTTTCCATAATAAAAGCCGGCATCAAAAGTATTTCCAGGATTAGCGGTATAGCTGACGGATGCCCGGGCCGCATAATTATACCGGTAAAAACTTCGTTCTCCCATTGAAGGGTATCGTGTCATATAATTTTTCACCACGTTTTCCGTATAAACATTCCCTTCGCGATATCCGGCCAGGTCGTTTCGGGTAAAATTTCCTCCTACGGTTACATCCCATTTATTCTTAATGAAATCGAGCAATGCATCACCACCATATCTTATGGCTATACGCCTGTTATTAAAATCCGTTGTGCTTGGCAGGCCGTATTCCGTGTTCACTGATATGCCGGTCCCGTTGACGCTTCCCTTTTTCGTTATAATGTTAATTATTCCGGCTTTCCCGTCGGGATCATATTTGGCCGAAGGTGACGTAATCAATTCAACGTTATTGATCATATTGGCAGGCACCTGGCTCAAAGCGGTCTCAGCATCCGTAAGAACCGGTTTTCCATTAATCATAACCAAAAATCCTGACGACCCCCGTACCGTTATTTCTCCTTGGCCATTCACCGCAACCGAAGGCATATTTTTTAAAACATCAATGGCCGATCCGCCTTTAGCCGATTCAAACTGGTCTGCTCTATAGCTTTGTTTATCGAGATTATTCAGGTCATTTACTGTCTTTCCTGTCACTTCAACTTCCTTCATTAATTGACTTCCCGGATCCAGTGAAATGATACCTATTTCAAAATTTTGCCCTTTATTCAGGGTAATATTTTCCGATTGCCTGGTCACATAACCCAGGAATTGCGTCCGTAGATAATAATTTCCCGGGGTAAGGTTATCAATTCTGAATTTGCCGGATTCATTCGTGATGACTCCCGTTACCAGGCTGGAATCGCCGGATTTATAAACAGCGACGCTTGCATAGTCTATGGCATCATGTGTCTGTATGTCAGAAACCTGCCCGCTGATGCTGCAGTTTTGGGCCTGGCAAATAAGGGTAAAAGATAGGAATAAAATACTTATCAGGTATTTCACAATCAGTTCATTCTGAAAATCATAAACCCCCTAATTTACCGAAGAACCTTCAAAATAATATACGTTGCGTTTTATTTTTAATTGATATGAGGAATGCAATTTTGCAAATGATATTTAAATCGCCCCTAACCGAGGTCGTGTACCAGGTCAAAAAGGGAAAACATCATTCACTGGCTATACTCATTTTGATTTCAATTGAATCCGACGTGGTCGAACCCTGGGTGAGAGGCTCAACATCCAGAACGGTAAACTTGTATCCTCCCAACCGGTAAAAATTATTTTTGTTTGCTTCCAGGTAAAGGGATGTATCAACGGCATAATTCTTATAGTCGAGGTGACAAAATAAAACCACATTACCGGCCCAGAAACATCGGGCGCTTTCGGGGCATCGGGAATCATTGAGGCTGTTGATCCGGAAAGAAAGAGCAGGATTTATCCGGTAAGTCGTCCCGATATGATATTCATTGACCGATTCGAAATTTTTATCACATCCATAAAGAATCCGCATGATTAACAGGCATGATAATTTTATAACCGGTTTCATAATGAAAATAATTATTAAAAAAAATTAATTAAAACCCGTTAAAATCATATAGAATAAATACTGTGAATAAGCTAAAAGTAACTGGTAACCAAGTGATAAAATATTGATCATACGGCATGAATCGAAATAAAATTATACTCCCTCACCGTCTCTTGTAAGTGACTTTGAACGAAACAGTTTTATGAAATGGGGTTAGGGTTATAAAAGATCGTAGCAAGATGCTACCAGAGTGCGAGTTCATACCCATCTATTTTAGTCTATTGTATTGTCAATTTGGTCATTTTATTCTATGCCCCAATTGACCCACTTTTGCCCAAGAGGTCAAAAAAAAAATGGCTTTCCAGCCATTTTTAACACCGTTTGAGGTCGCGAGCGGAGTCGAACCGCTGTACGAGGTTTTGCAGACCTCTGCCTAGCCACTCGGCCACGCGACCTGGTTTATTCCATGCATTTTTTTTCCGCACTTCGCAAAAATGCTAAGAATCTTCCTCAATTCAAATCTTCATTTTACCGTTGTTAAAATACAAAACGGGTGTATTCCCGTCACCCGTTTTGTATGATTATATAAATGAAACAAGAACCTTATTTGGATTTCTTCGCCGTTGTCTTTGTCTTTTTTTCGTCGCTCTTTTTCGTCGTTTTTTCGGCTTTGGTTTTTGATTTCGTCTTGGCTGAAGCACTTACGGCCTTCTCCTCCTTCTCTTTTTTCCTGGCCTTCGGTTTTTCTTCCTTTACGCTTTCTTTCTCAGCCTTCACCTTTGCTTTGGAAGCTTTCGGTTTTTTTTCTTCCTTTTCCCCGCCGGCTTCGCTTTCAACGGCATCTTTTACTTCCTCCTTGCTTTCAGGATCCTTTGATTTGCCGGAAACATCGGCGGCTTCAACTTCTTTGGCAGTAACCGGCCCGGTTTTTTCTTTTGTTTCCTTCACTTCTTCTTTGGTATCCTTCACGTCAACCAATTCCTTTTCCTTCTTTTCAGCTTTCGGTTCCTCCGCTTTCACTTCTTCGGCAGTTTCCTTCGCGGATTCAGAAGGCTGAGGCACTTCATGGGATTCTTCTTTCACCTCAACTTCAGGTTTTGCTTCCGCATGTTCCCTGGCTTTGGTCGCTTCAGCCTTGGATGGTTTTTTCGATTCCTTTTTTACCTCCTCTTCCATCTTTTCTTTCAGCCCGCTCAATGCTTCAAGGTCACCCAGGGTGTCCCTTTCCACATCGGCTGCCTGTTTGCCGCCCGATGTTTTCCTTGACTTCTTCTTGCGCCCTTCACCGGCTTCCTTTTCGGTATGGGTGGCCGTATGCGACAGCACGATTCGTTTATCTTCCTTGGAAAATTCGAGTACCCTGAAATCAAGTGATTCCCCGATCTCCGCCGTGGATCCGTCGGCTTTCACCAGGTTTTTGGCCGTGGCAAAACCTTCTATACCATAAGGAAGTTCCAGGACAGCGCCTTTATCGTTCTTGCTCAGGATGGAACACTTATGTATCGATCCTTTTGTGAAAATGCTCTCAAAAGTATCCCAGGGATTTTCCTCGAGTTGCTTATGACCCAGTGCGAGACGCCTGTTTTCCACATCCAGTTCCAATACCATTACCTCCAGTTCATCCCCCACCTTGGTGAATTCCGAAGGATGTTTCACCTTCTTGGTCCACGAAAGATCGGAAACATGGACCAGTCCGTCGATCCCTTCTTCCAATTCGAGGAAAAGTCCGAAATTGGTAAGGTTGCGAACGATGCCCTTATGTTTGGTGCCTACCGCATACTTATTGAATATATCCTGCTTGGTCCACGGGTCTTCGGTAAGCTGTTTGATACCCAGCGACATTTTTCTTTCTTCCCTGTCAAGGGTAAGGACAACTGCGTCGAGTACATCACCCACTTTGATGAAGTCCTGCGGGTTCCTCAGATGCTGAGACCATGACATTTCTGAAACATGGATCAGGCCTTCCACACCGGGTATGATTTCCAGGAAGGCGCCATAATCGGCCACATTGACGATCTTTCCATGAACTTTCGAACCTACCTGTATCTCGGGAGACAGCGAATCCCACGGATGCGGAGTAAGTTGTTTCATGCCCAGGGAGATCCTTTTCTTCTCATCGTCGAAATCAAGTACCACCACATTCACTTTCTGGTCGAGATTCAGTACTTCTTCGGGGTGGTTGATCCTGCCCCATGAAATATCGGTAATATGCAACAGGCCGTCGACACCGCCAAGATCGATAAACACGCCGAAGTTGGTCATGTTCTTGATCACCCCTTCCAGCACCTGACCTTTTTCAAGGTTATTGAGAATTTCAGCTTTCTGTTTTTCAAGATCTTTTTCAATCAGCACTTTATGGGAAACGACGACGTTGTCATTGGCATAATTGATCTTCACCACTTTCACTTCCATTTTCTTGCCGACGAACACATCGAAATCCCGGATAGGTTTCACGTCAATCTGCGAACCGGGTAAAAAGGCTTCTATGCCGTAAACATCCACGATAAGCCCTCCCTTGGTCCGGCGTTTCACAAAACCTTCAATTATTTCATCTTTATCGAGGGCAGACTGGATTAATTCCCATGCCCTGGCCAGCTTGGCTTTTCTGCGGGACAGGACCAACTGGCCGGATAAATTTTCCTGTTCTTCTATATATACCTCCACCTCATCACCCACTTTGAGATCAGGCATGTCCCTGAATTCGGCAATGGATACCAGGCCATCGGATTTAAAACCGATATTTACAATGACTTCCCTGGTGGTAATTCCAACAACTCTTCCATGGATTACTTCTTTTTCCTGGATCTGGGTGAGTGTTGACTCGTAAAGTTTTTCAAGTTTTTCTCTTTCTTCGGAAGAGTAGTCTTCACCAAAATTTTTCGTGGAAACTACTTCCCAGTTAAACTCTTCCTGTTGATTATTTTCTTCCATACTAAAATTGAAATCCGGAGATTGGGTATACTGGCTCCCGGTTTCCTGTTACCAGTTTTAATTTCAAACATTCCCCGGGACGGGGACCATTCGCCTTGAATGGATTGCAAAAGTAGTCAAAAATTGACAATACAAGGTTTTCAGCCTATTTTTTTTAAAATATATCTTCCCGGGAGAGTGTTTCAGATTTTGAAATGCCTGGAATTCCCTGTCTCATCATGCGTCAGGCTTTATTGCATATTGTCGGGATTAAGCGTTCCCGTGGCATACTCGAGCATAACCTTCTGGAACAGCAATGTGTATCTTGCCTGGGCTCGGCTGGAAGCTGCCTCTATATACGTCTGGTTGGCGAGGGAAAGCTGCACCAGGTCGCTTACTCCCAGGTCATAACTTTGCTGCTGTATTTTTTGTGCTTCAACTGCGGCATCATATTGGGATTGAGTGGCATGGTATTCATTTCTTGCTGCCATCAGGTTCAGATAGGCAGTCTGTACATCCTGGTATATCGAAGATTTCATATTCTTTTCCGTCAACTGGTAATTATCGCGGACTACCTTCTGGCGGGCAATATTTGAAGCCGTATTCAGTTGTGTAAAAATCGGAATGTTAAGGGAAAGGCCGAAATAAGACGACCGGTTACGCTTCAACTGTTCGGTGAGCGGGAGCACTTCATTATCTACAATATAGGTGCTGGTATATCCGGTTCCATAATTATAGGTCGCCGAAACTGAGGGATAGTATGCCGATTTTGCAACTGCCACAGACGCCTGAGCTGCCGAAACATTTTCCATGGCTTTTTTAAAATCCGGCCTGTTGTTTAAAGCTTCCTGGTAAAGGTCATTCAAATTATACTCCTGGGCGAGGATTTTATCAAAACCCCAATCCGGTTCTTCAATGTTCAGGTTTTCCCCGGGGTCAAGCATAAGGATCTGGCTTAATACGGCATTATCCATACTTAATTTATTCTCCGCCTGTAATTGGGTTACTTCCAGTTTCTTTACCTGGGCTTCCTGTGTAAGCTGATCACCCAACGGTTGAGTGCCGGTCTTAACATAACCTTCGATCTGGTTTAAGCTTATCTGTTGGGCATTAAGATTTTCCTTGTCGATCCGTACCAATTCCCTGTCGAGTAATACCTGCAGGTATTGCCGGGCAAGATTATAGATAACGGTTTGCTTGGTATATTCCACGTTATTTTCCTGTGCTCTCTCCAGGAACTGGGTATTCCTCACCTTATTCAATCTTCCCAGACCATCAAAAATGGTGTAACGGGCCTGTGCGCCAAGATCACCGCCACGGGAGGTGGTCGTAAATAATTTACCCGTCAACTGGTTAAACTGTATCCCCGTTTGATACTGAAAGTCGGAATAAGCGCCAATGGAAGGAAGGTATAAAGCCTTATTCTGAAGACTTGTAGCCTGTGCGGATTCCAGGTTATTTCTTTCCTGCTGTAACTGGATATTTTTATCGATAGCCATTTTAACCGCATCTTCGAAACCCAGGTGAAGCGAGTCCTGTGCAAAAGATATCCCCGCTGAAAAAATCAATGCTAAAACAGTTAAAAGAATATTTTTCATAAAGACCGGTTTATAATTCCATTTTCATTTTTTCCGTTTTCACATCATCCTCGATGCGTCCGTCCACGATACGGATAATCCGGCTGCCGTATTGGGCATTGACTTCCGAATGAGTAACCTGGACGATGGTCATTCCTTCCTTATTGAGCTTGGTAAAGATCTCCATGATTTCCTTCCCCTGGTCGGAATGCAGGTTGCCGGTAGGTTCATCGGCGAGAAGCAGTTTGGGTTTTCCGATAATGGCCCTGGCCACACCCACCAACTGCTGCTGTCCGCCGGATAATTGTTCCGGAAAAAGATCTTTCTTGGCAACCATCTGGAAACGGTCCAGCATTTCTGCGACGAGGGCCTTCCGTTCAGAAAGTTTAACACCCCGGTATAACAGGGGGGTTTCAATATTTTCATAGACCGTCAGTTCGTCGATCAGGTGATAAGCCTGAAATACAAAGCCGATGAAATGTTTGTGCATTTCGGTCTTCCTTCTTTCATTCATTTTATGAACCGACTGATCCAGGAATAGATATTCTCCCTCAGAAGGTTCATCCAGCATCCCGACGATATTCAGTAAAGTTGATTTTCCCGCGCCACTGGGCCCCATAATGGTTACGAATTCTCCTTCTTTGATCTCCAGGTTGATATCTTTCAAAATAAATATCCTCTGAAAACGGCTGTCAATGTACTTGTCAATTCCACTAAGCTTAATCATGATATGTCGTATATTTTTTCCATTAAATAGCCAATAAATATGCCAATTCAAAGAAATGGTCCAATAAGCGGCATTAGGGCATTTTGATTGGAATATTCATGGAATTCCGTATCTTCGTCGTCCGAATCTGAAGACCGGATGTCCGGAATTGGACAATAAAATAAGGGTCCTGTACGGACCCTAATGCAAGCAGAGAAGTTATTTAATTTGGTTAACTGGAATAAATATAAATGATTTTTTTGTAAAAGCGTAACGGAGAGGAATGGAGAACAAAAAACTTTTAATGATCATCAACCCGGTTTCCGGCACGAGGAAAAAAAACGACCTGCCGGTCCGGGCGGAAGTTCTCAGGGAATCCGGATTTGACGTCAAAATCGAACGGACACTGTTCCCGGGTCATGCTCATGAGATTGCCAGGCAGGCGTTAAACGATAATACGGATATTGTGGTAGTCGCCGGCGGGGACGGGACCATCAATGAAGCGGCCAGCGCTTTGTTAAACACACAGGTACGTCTTGGAATTATTCCCATGGGTTCGGGTAACGGCCTGGCGCGGCATTTATCAATTCCATTTAATATCAGGAAGGCCTTGAAGGTCATTGGAGAAATGAAAACCATTTGCATTGATGCGGGTATGGTGAACGAGCACCCGTTTTTCTGTACGGCCGGGATCGGTTTCGATGCCTACATCGGAAATGAATTCATCAACGGGAAATCCAGGGGATTATACGGATATGTCAACCATGTGATCCGGGAGTATTTCCGTTACAAGCCTAATTCCTATTCAGTCAGGGAAAACGGAACGATAGTAAACCAGGAAGCATTTATTATTACCATTGCCAATGCCGGGCAATATGGCAACAATGCTTACATTGCCCCCGAGGCCAACATTGCCGATGGTTACCTGGATCTTTGCGTGGTGAAAAGTTTTCCCAAGTTGCAGGGCATCGGCATGAGTCTCAAACTATTTTTGAAAACCATTACGAGGAGCCCTTACTATTCCGATAAGAAAATAGAATACGTAAATATCGGATCTTCCGGAAACGGGGTTTACCATTTGGATGGTGAAATATTTCCCTTCACGGAAAACATCGAGGTCAGCGTTCTTCCGCATTGCCTGGAAGTGATTGTACCATAACAATCAGTGGGCGGACGGTTAAAAATCAGCATTCAGAAATCGCACGAAAAAATTCAAAGGGTTTTTATCTTTTAATGTTTAAATCATGCTGACTGTCT
>CAYNCU010000023.1:0-26861 GCA_964395765.1 uncultured Roseivirgaceae bacterium
CAAAAACCAGGAATCAAGATTCAAAAATTAAATTATATTCTTCAGACTGACCCAGGGTGGAAAGCTGGAAAAAAACAGGTTATAGACCAGGGGAGGAACTAATCGGGGTCCGGGTTTACATTAAACTGGCTGTATTCCAATCCTTTTGACCGGATTTCAGATTTCTGATCTCCGATCTTTAATTTCTTGAATGGGTGTGCCTTAAATGGGGTGATTGATCTTAGCGAGGAATGACTCTTTTTTTCTCTTGGAAACGTCAAGCATCTTCTGGTTATTCATGACCACATAGCCGCCGTCGCCGCGGACGTATTCTTTGATTTCATTCAGGTTAATGAGGTAGGATTTATGGATCCTGAAAAAATTATATTCGGAGAGCATCTCTTCATAATCCTTCAGGGTTTTGGAGACCATATATTTTTTATCGCCTGCAATATGAATGATTGTATAATTGCTCTCCCCTTGACAATAAAGTATATCATGAATTTTTATGAAAACCAGGCCGTTGGTGGTCGGAAGGGCAATCTTATAATTAGTTTTATTATCGGGCTTCAGGTTTTGTAAAAGTACCTCCAACTTATTCTTGAATTGTGATTCCTGCCCGGCCAGTTCGCCGGCTTTTTTGACGGCCAGCTGCAGTTCTTCGATATCAATAGGTTTCAACAGGTAATCGATGGCAGAAAAACGTATGGCCCTGATGGCATATTCCGAATGCGCGGTCGTAAAAATAACGCCAAAATCAAACTTCCTGTAATGTTCAAGAAGATCAAAGCCGGTCTCTCCCTGCATTTGTATATCGAGAAACACCAGGTCGGGATGGAGATTATCGATGAATTCAATGCCTTCCTTTACATTCTGTGCAAGGCCGATCACCTCCACGCCGTCACAGAATTCTTCGAGGAGATTCTTTAGATTTTCACGGCTTTTATGTTCGTCATCGACAATAACTGCCCGTAGCATAGAGTGCTTGATTTCTCAGTTAATATATTTAAAAATTCTAACAATTAATAAATATTTCAACTTTTGTCCCTGCAGCGTTTCCCGCGTTATCCTTCAAATCCGAATAATTAACTGAAATGTTATCCGTTTTATTTACGATTTCCAGTCTTTCGCGTGTCAGCGACACCCCTAAAGAGGTATGCGATTTCTTTTGAGCTTCTTTCTGCAATCTGGCCTGTTCTCTTCCGATACCATTATCTTCAATCACGCATAATATGCCATCCTCCCTGTCCTTGACCTGAATCTGCAGATTGCCCCTGGTGGACTTGGGTGTAAGCCCGTGGAGTATGGCGTTTTCCACGAAAGGTTGAAAGATCAGAGAAGGGATCTGGATCGAATCCTGTTCAATATTTTCATCTACCTCAATTTCAAAATCAAATTTATCCTCAAATCGCAGCCTTTCCATCTGAACATAATAGGTAAGGGTTTCCAGTTCTTTTTCAAGGGTGTTACGGATACTGACAGAACTGTTCAAGATATTCCTGATCAGCTTTGAGAATAGCGACAAATAGGTAATCGCAAGTCTTTTTTCATTTTTTCCTATATAATACTGTATCGAATTGAGACTATTGAAAATAAAGTGAGGATTCATCGCAGAACGGAGCGCCATCATTTTATATTCGGCTATTTTTTTATTCAGCTCGATGAGTTCGGAATGATTTTTCGCAAGGATTTTTTCGGATTCTTTCCTTTCTGTAATATTTCTCAGGATAACCATAATATAGTATTTATCGTTGATAAACAGCCGTGTGGTGGACAATTCACAGATTTTAGGGCTCCCGTTTTTTGCCAATAAGGTTACTTCTTCCTTTAATATCCCGCTATTTTTCCTGTAACGATCAACAAAACTGAACAGGTTATCCGTATTCGTAGCCACTCCCAGGTCTTCGATTTTCAGCCCGATTACCTCCTCTTTGGTATAACCTAATATATCCATTATACTCTTGTTGATTTCAGTAATTTCAAGACTCTCTTCATCGATCAGGCAAAGCAGGTCGGGGCTTAGGTCGAATGCCTTAGAAAATTTTTCACCGCTTTCCTTGAGTGCCCTGTCGGCAGCTTTTAACTCGGTAACATCCCTGTTAATCGTTAATAATAATTGTTCTTCATTTACGGATAATAACCGGGCTGACATTATGCTGTCAATTATTTTTCCGTCTTTTTTCCTCCATTGTCTTTCATAATTATTTACCTCGCTATTTTTTAAAATTTCCTCCAACAACCGGGGGGCCCCTTCCGGGTTCAAAGAAATTCCCAGGTTCGCAGCCGTATTCCCTATAAGTTCCTCTTCAGAATAACCGATCATCTTAACGAGGCCTTCATTTACTTCTATAAATTCAAAGCCCGGTAATTTATGCAGGGCAATTGCATCGGGGCTTGTTTTAAATGCCTGCCTGAATTTTTCCTCGCTCAGTTTTAAAGCGGACTCAGCATTTTTCTGCAGGGTAATATTGGTAATCACCCCGATTACACTGACGATCTCATCCTTCTCACGCTGGAATTCCTTTTCTCTTCCGGCAAACCATATCCATCGGCCGTATTTGTCCTTCAACCGGAATTCAAACTCCTCAACATACTGGCTGTCCCAGAATTTTATTTTTTGTTTATAGTTATTAATTTGTTTCTTATCATCCGGGTGCATCAATTCATAGATCAGCTCGAGGCTATCCTGTGGAGTTTCACCTTTGGAATAACCCAGCATCTCTCCGATATTTTTATTGATGTAAATATTCTTATCGGTATGGGCATCATAGATGTATATAATGTCCGGCGATTGTTCGGTGATCCGCTGGATAAACAATTGATTTTCCTGCAACTGGTTTTCTGCTATTTTACGTTCGGTGATATCGGCAACGGCACCCAATGACCCCGAAAAGTTGCCATTTTCATCAAAAATCGCCGTACTGGCAATAGAGACAATGACTTTTCTGTTATCATGCGTAATCAGGTTTAGTTCATAGGTTTCCGATTGATGATTTTCCCTTTTTTCCAGTTTTTCCTTTATGATCTCTGCCGAGGATTTATCAATAAAATTAAACAGTGGTTGACCTATCATTTTATTGATCGAATAATTCAACATTGATGCCATCCTTGGATTTACAAACTGAATAATACCCCGACGATCTACCTGCATAATTCCTTCATGCAGCATTTCCACCAGGCGCCTGTAGCTTTCCTCGCTGTCCTTGATTTTCTGCTCTGCAGCTTTTTGTTCCGTCAGGTCGCGGGTAACGATTACCCTGAGTTTTTCACCTTTATACTCAAAAAAGCGTCCTCTTATTTCCAGCGGGAAGGTAGACCCGTCCTTTCTTAATCCGGTCACTTCATAGGGTTTCATATCCCCTTCCCAATATTGATTTTTTGCGATTTCCCTGTGCTCGGGCGCGACAATCAGATCGCGGATATTTGACTGCCTGAGTTCTTCAAACGAGTAACCGAACATATCGCCGAAGGCCTGGTTCATTTCAATGCTCTGTCCCAGCTTATGAAGCAATACCCCTTCTACGGTAAGGTTGGAAAGGGTACGGTATTTTTCCTCGCTGTCCCGGATCCGCTCTTCGGCATTTTTTTGTTCCGAAATATTCCTTGATATCGTCAGCAAAGCCGGCTCACCCTGGTATATGATTTTACAGATAATCCCGCTTCGCCAGTATAATTTCCCGTCTCGTATCGTACGGTTTTCAATGATGTCCGTCATCTGCCTGTCTGATTTTAACAGATTGGTAATGGCGCTGCTCACCAATTCGCGGTCTTCCGGATGGATCATGGACAAGCCTATTTCTTCTCTCCGGATACCTTCGTTTTTTTCGAGTGAAGGATTGGTATATAATACATCACCTTTCAGATTTTGCACAATGATACTATCCGGTATAGCATCCACCAGCACCCGGTAACGTTCTTCACTCTCCTTTAATGCTTTATTCGCCTTTTTAATTTCCGTAATGTCTCTTGTAATATCAAGTACATATAACTCCTCATTCATAGTGAATGTCCTTGCAGAATAAATGGTATCGAGCAGCTCTCCGTTTTTTTGAGCAAACCTGATTTCAATATCCAGTAATTCTCCTTCTTTTTTGAGTTTATTTAACAAGGATCTTGCTTGCTGCTGATCATTAACGATTCCTGAATCAAAGGGATTCTTTCCGATTATTTCTTCTTCGTTAAAACCACTCATTTTCAGAAAGCCATCGTTGACTTCAAGATATTCCATATCTTCAAACCGGTGCAGGGTTATGGCATCCGGGCTTGTTTTAAAAGCCAGGCGGAATTTTTCCTCGCTTTCTTTCAAGGCCACCTCGGCTTCCTTTTTATCAGTTATATCCCGTATCACAGTCAGCCGCACCTCTTCATTATCGTGGGTAATATTGTCCGACCTGACTTCAAGATAAAGAATCGATCCATCCTTACAGATACCCCTGTGTTCGTAAGCTTCCGTCAGTTTCTTTCTGTGTATATCCATTACCCTTTCCAGGTCCTCCGGATGAATGAGCTTTTCAAAATCCATATTCATAAATTCTTCCCGCGTATATCCGTACATATCAGCGAGTTGCCGGTTGATGTCCAGTATCTTATCTCCTTTCATCATGCCAATACCCTCGAAAGCCGCCTCGGATAACAGCCGGTATCTTTTTTCACTGGTTTCAAGCGCAAGTGAAGCTTTTTTGCGTTCGGTTATATCTGAAATGATCACCATCGCCTGTTCTTCATGGGGATGGATTTCAAGTGTGGTTACCAGTAAATACCGGTCCTCAGCCTTTCCATTAATATTGACTGCCATTTTAATTTCCTTTTCCTTGCAAAATTTTCCCTTCTCAATGGCATTGATTATACATTGGCGAATTTCACACTGTCCGGAATCCGCATCGTTGAAACAACAGGGAAAATGTTCACCTACCGGTTCAATACATTTCAATTTTTCTCCTTTCCGGAGTCCCAGTACATCGGATATGGAGAATTCGTTGGTGCCCCCTCGGTATTGATTCATATTTTTAACCGTGTAATTACGGTCAATCAGAAAGAGATTCAGCGGGATGTTCTCCACAATTACTTCCAGTTCTTCGAGGCTGTGTTTTTCCAGCGTGATGTCGTCTTTTACGGCAATAAATTTTATTATCTCTCCATTATCATTTTTCACAGGTGCAATGGTTGCTTTCTCCCAGAACATTTCGCCGTTTTTCTTCCGGTTTAAAAATTCTCCCGTCCAGTTGCCTCCGTTCTTAATTGTATTCCAGAGATTTTTAAAAAATTCGCCATTCTGTTGTCCTGTTCTGAAAATGGCCGGGGTCTTTCCCAATACTTCTTTCATTGTATATCCGGTCGTTTCTTCAAAACCCTTATTGGCGTATTCAATTCTGCCCTCCGTATCGGTAACGAATATTGAACTGGAACTTTGCTCTACCGCCAGCCGCAGTTTATTCAGTTCTTCAACATTCCTTTTCTGTTCCGATATATCCCTTATGAAGGTCAGGAATTTTTTCCCGGGAATCATTACCGCGTCGTAGGATGTGATTATTTTTTTTCCGGATTTGCTGATGAAAGTATTTTCTTCATTCAATACCCGGCCTTCAGCAAGCAATCTTTCAATAAAATTCGATTTCGATTTTCCATCCTTTATTACGCTGATCCGGGATATCGGCAGTCCTACCATTTCACGTTCCGTATAACCGAGCATCCGGCACATAGCAGGATTGGCGTATTCTATGAAGGCATCGGAATTGGATATTCCTATGCCAACCGGGGAGCTTTCAATGTAGGTTCTGAAGCGCGCCTCACTTTCCTTTAATGCGCTATGTGCAATCAATTGTTCCATTTCAGCCCCGATGCGACCTGAAAAAATATCTATTAATTTTTCCGTGAGGTCGAGATTTCGTATCGGTTTTTCGAATAATACAATGAATACACCGATGATCTCGCCTTTGCCGTTCCGAACCGGGTAGCCCGCATAGCCGTCACAATTATCTCTTGAAAGGTAAAAATCATCCGGGTACATATCCGTTATCCCGGAACTGACCAGTATGGGCTCGCCTTGCACTAGTTTGGCTGACGGCGAATTTTCATATGGGTAATATACATTTTCAAGCAAATTCCCCTTTTCATTGAAGACAAGGGTCTCAATCATTCCTTTCCTGTCTGTTGAAATTTTCCCGATAATGACCGTATCGGCAGCCAGGGTGCGTTTGATTTCCTGTGATATATAGGAGAAAAATTCGCCTCCTGTCCTTGAACCGATTCCCCGCTGAATATTACTGATCAGTTCTTCGGATTTTTTCAATTTGTTTTCAATTCGCGTCTTATCGGTAATATTAACATAGGAAAGCAGCATAAATTTATTAGTGGAAGATTCGATAAGGTCGGCTGAGCGGATCAGGTGAAACTGATTACCTGCCAGGTTAACGGCAGTAACTTCTTCCACCGTCGATCTTCCATGCAGAAGAATTCGTGTTTTAAGATTCAACAGGTCCTCCGGCCGGCTGGTTATTCCCAGTATCTCCGGGCCCTTCCCGATTACTTCCTCCCTCGATTGAAAGCCCAGTGTTGAAAGCATGATATCGTTAATGTTCTCAATAGTCATACTTTCAAGATCCACCAATACCATCATGGCCGAGTTATAATTGAATATCTTACTGAATTTTTCTTCGCTGTGCCGGATAATGGAAATATCTTTCAGGACCGTCAGAATGGCTTTCTTTCCTTTCCAATATATCCATGTACTGGAACATTCCGCGGTTTTTAATTCCCCACTCCTGGTGGCAATGGGCATCACGGTAATTTTTCCGGTGCCTTTCAAAAATTCAGATAAACGGGTCTTTGCTTCGATAATATTTCGTTCCGGGTGAATTTCAAATATTTTCTTTCCTGTTATTTCCCCCAAAGCATATCCCAGAATCTTTAGGGCCATCCGGTTGGCGTGAAGTATATCCCCGGATTCTTCATGAATGACAGCCATTTCGTTTAGGCTTTCATAAAGGTTCACAAAATCCTGATTGCCATAACGACTGCTAAGGTTCTCCTTTTTAGAAGCAAGATAATTGATAAGCTCGGTCCCGATCCGAATGGAATGCCGGTTCAGAAATTCTTCTACCACCTCGCTTGGTTTTTTCTTGCTTTTATAAAGAAGAACACAAAATCCAATCCTGGTTTTTTTTGAGTCATAAATCGGGAAAGCATCGAAATATTTTATTTTCCATTCCCGGAATTTTTTGTTGCCGATAAAATCCGGGGAAAGCTTTTCGCCTTTGACTATTTTTTTAATCCTGAATAACTTTTCGAAAGGGGTACCGGAAGTTATA
Organism: uncultured Roseivirgaceae bacterium; assembly: GCA_964395765.1. GTDB lineage: Bacteria > Bacteroidota > Bacteroidia > Cytophagales > Cyclobacteriaceae > DATDPY01. The sequence continues at coordinate 7,287 of CAYNCU010000023.1, forward strand.
AACGAATAGTTGGTTGTTAATTTACCGTTGGTGATTGAGGCCAGGGTTTCAATTTTCCAGCGTTTGTCCTGAGCCGGTTTACCATAGAAAACGGAATATGCTCCGGATAACCTGGCGATCGACCGGATTGAATTCTTTATAAATTCCCGGCCGCAGTCTTTCACCAGGATTTCATCCATTTTTTTAAGTCTCCGGTCTTTTTCACCGGCACTTAAATGTGTCATTCTTTGTGCCGGTTTTTCATTCTTTTTCCTCCCACCGGAATTACGTTTGTGACTCGTACTCGTTTTCATAATTAGATAAGGACATGGCAGTTAAATCGATCCTGAAATCTTCATTGGAAATTAAATAATCTATAAAATTAAAGCCATTGAATATACAAATTCCGGCCATAAGAATTTAAAAAACCGGGCAACTCCAACATCACCACCTGTAAAATGGTTGCCCGGTCATCCATGAGCCCCTTCAATAAAGCCTGGATGCGGAAATCCCCGGCGGGGTTTTTTATAATCACCTGACCGTCATACTTATTTCTTAAAACCCAATACACTGCCACCGCAGAATTGCATGGATTTTTCGAAAGTATAGGTAATGTAATAGATCCCGGTAGACTTACAATTGAACATAATGGCGGAAACATACTGGCCGTCAATTTTGGAAGAGGCCAGTTCATGCCTGTCAAAATCGTAAAGGGTTATTACAATACCGTCCTTACTGGCCCCTTCGGCACATATATTAATAATGTACTGAGTGTCCTTCGCAAACGGGTAGGAATACTCTATTTTGCCGTTGCTTGATTTTACTTCATTCACTTCGTAGGATTTAAGAAAATTAAATCCCGTGGGCAGGTTAGGCACGCACTGGTCAATCTGCCCCTTTGGATCGCATTGCGCCTTGGCATCATGGCCGGTAATAGCGAAAGAGGCGATCAGTAATACAATATATATTTTAAGATGTTTCATTGGATTCAGTATTTGGGGTTATAAAATCACCTTGTCTCTTAACTTTTGCACCGAGGCCGTGATATTCCTGACATCCTCCGGACTTATCGTCACCTTATTCGAAGAATGATCCACAACAGTCAGGACGCCGTCCTTCACTTCATAGGTCGGTTTCTCATAAGTATAGGTGATGGTAACGGGATTGAAATTGTCATTAAGGACCGCGATGTCTTCTGACAACTGACGGATATCGGGGTCTGTTTTGGCACAGTAATTAATCAGCATCACTATTTTCTCGAGGAATATTTTCTGTTCCCCGATTTTTTCGGTAAGCACACTGTCGGCCGGATTGTTTGCTGCCATGGAACAAACCAGGTGCAGGCCTTCCAGCCATCCCCCAACCAGAAGCATGGCACTCATGTTGGACCTGTGCTGTTGCTGAAGTTCATCGTTGATGTCATTGAAGTTCCTTACCGTGATCAGCATCAGCGAATCGAAATTTTTCCGGTTCACGGCCAACTCGGTAATTAACCCGATGTTGAAATACTGCCCGATGTTCAGGTCGTTGGCCAGGGATTTGGCCGCTTTAATGTAACCGACAGCATCCTGGTCCTTGTCGAATATATTCGTGTACATAAGGTCAGTGCCGTAAATGCCGAGGTTAATGGCCTGTTTAAAGGAAGTATTATACTTGTTGTAATCATCCGGGTTGCTTAGAACGGAATTATCATATTTAAGCCCGGACGACTTGATTAACATAGACATTTCAAGCGGCGACGGGATCTGCTGCAGGATATTTTCCACCAGTTTTCCCGAAACAGCCGAAGTGTCCTGTTTTGTATCGAGGGAATCGAGGAACGACTCGGCTTCCCTGATATTTTTGCGATCGGAGCAGGACAGGATCATAAGTCCTGCAACCAGTAAAAGAATGATTTTCGACGTTTTCATATTATTTGATTATTGTTTGAATTCGATTTTTAATTAATTCCGACAGCCGTGAAAAGGATTCAAGTAACGTCGGCAGCAGATTGAAATAAAGGGCGACATAAGCCATCAATGTCATAACCCAGATCACCACCACGTTAAAAGAATAGGTTGAAAACCTGAAGCCGAGGAAGGGTTTCGTGGCGGAATAAAATTCCGTACTGAAATTGAAAAGGTTGGAAGGCGGGTAATCCCTGTTGAATACAGGGTCATAAACCCGGTATATTTTCCCGTCTTTAATGACAAGTCTTTTATCCGTATTGAGATTTCTCACGGCATTTGCTACCTGTTCATTATAATATTCGTCTTTAAACGCATCATAGCTGTATTGTCCTTTCGCTCTGCGTTCGAGGAAATGGATCAGCTTGTTTTTCCTGTCCAGGGTATGGTTGTATTCTTCCTGGTAAGAAGCCACGAGCTTGTTCATGTATTCAATGAGGTCATTCATCAGGCCGGCGGTAACCGTAGCCGGGCGGACGGAGTGCAATTCGGCAAACCTATGAAAGGGCAACCGGCCCTGCTCATTGAGCAGACCGCTAACAATGAGATCAAGATTTTCACCGATCTGTTCACTGACGGAATCGGTTCCCCGATAGTCGAGGTATTCATTGATATAGGAAGCCTTCGCTTTGAGTTCATCCAGCAGGTAAGCCGATTTATAATCCGATTCGGAAAGCTCCTGGTCAAGTCCGTAAAAAGGTGCCTCGTAAGGATTGTTAACAAACTGGTCAACCATCAACGCTTCTACTGCCCATCTCGACGTCATCAGGTCGGCGATGACAGGAACTCCTGTCTCAGAGGCGATTGACTTATTGAGCTTATTGTAAGGAAACATGAGTCCACTGAGGATCATTTGCGGGATAAGGATGATCGGAATGAGGATGTAAACAGTTACCGGAGAGTTAAAGGAGGCTGAAATCACCAGGCCCGTCACATTGGCAAAAGCGGATACGCTGAATAACAGCAGCCACACGGCCAGGAACATGCCGTGGATCTGCAACAGCAAGATCCCGATAACCGTGAAAGAGAATGCCTGAATTGCGCTGAGTGAAAAAAGGATGATGAGTTTGGAAAGCAGGTAGCTGTTCCAGCTCAGGTGTAAAAAGGATTCTCGTTTTAATATTTTTTTGTCCCTCAGTATTTCTTCGGCACTTACGGTCAGGCCCAGGAATAGGGCGACCACGATGGCCATGAGGAAAAACACGGGAAGGTTATCGTTATACCGGAGCAGGTAATGTCCGTCCTTGCTGCCGATGTACTGTGTAATCCATGCCAGCAGGAAAGCAAGCAAAGGCGCTTCGGTAAAATTCAATACCAGGTATTGTACATTACTGATTTTGGAAAAGAAATCCCTGGCCGTATAGGTGAACACCTGTTTTATTCGTGAAGGAATGCTGGAGATGCTATCCGGCAGTTCCGCCATTTCTTTTATGCGGGGAAGGCGTATTCTGTCGACAAAGTGCTCATGCCATTGCTCGGGGCGCATTTTCCTTTTAGGGGTTTCCTGGCCATATTCATCGACCACCTTGGCGTCGATGATGTTGAACACCTGTTCGGGGTTCACATTGCCGCACATTTTGCATAAACCTTTTTGCTTGTCCACCTGGTTGGATATTTCCTTAAAGTAAGCCACCGCTTCCACCGGGTCGCCGTAATAAACCGGGTAACCGCCTTCGTCAAGAATGAACATCCGGTCGAACATTTTATATATTTCTGAGGACGGCTGGTGAATAACCACGAAGATGAGCTTGCCTTTCAGGCTCAGTTCCTTTAGCAGATCGATTACATTCTCAGAATCCCGGGATGACAAACCGGAAGTGGGTTCATCCACGAATAAAATGGCCGGTTCGCGGATCAGCTCAAGGGCAATATTCAGCCGTTTCCGCTGACCTCCCGATATTTTTTTATTCAGGGCATTGCCGACTTTGAGGTCCCTGATATGATCGAGGTTGAGGCTCACCAGGATCTGGCTGACTTTCCCCCGGATCTCTTCTTCCCCGAGGTTGCCGAAACAAAGTTTCGCGTTATAGTAAAGGTTCTGGAAAACGGTAAGGTCTTCCATCAGCAAGTCATCCTGCGAAACGTACCCGATAATTCCCCGGATCAATTCCTTGTCCCTGACAGCATCGATACCGTTGATCCTGATTTGTCCTGAAGAAGGTTTTTCAAGGCCGGCCAGCACATTGAGCAGGGTGGTTTTCCCTGCGCCGCTGGAACCCATGATACCGACAAGTTTTCCGCCGTTTTCTTCAATGTTAATATTCCTCAGCCCTTTAGTGCCGCCGGGGAAGGTAAATTCGAGCTCCTGGGCGACAAAAGATAATTCAAAGCCATTGGTGGCGTTGCCGAATCGGGCAACTACTTCGCTGAAATACACCGCATCCCCGGAGGGCAGGCGTACCGTGCTTCCATTGGAAAACAGGTATACCTGGGATCTTTTAATGACGAAGCCGTTCATAGTAAGTTCGTCATCGCCGAAATACCGCAGGAAATACATATTCACCGAAGGAATTTTCTGGATAACGATGTAACCGCAGATATTCATCGGAATATAGCGGATACAGCTTCCGGCTTCCGGCGCTTCCGGTGATATCATCAGCACATTCGGAGAATCGAATCTTTCGATTTCCTTTACCCCGTAAAACACGAAGTTCTCGATGTCCATGTATTCCTGTTTTGAAAAGTTGAATACTTCAGCCACCGTGTTAAGAACTTCCAGTTCCGTGGGGGTAATGATATTGTCGGAGGTGATCAACTCCATGATTTTAACCAGCACGACCGCTTTCTGCCGCTGGGTCAGGGTCTGGTTGATCTTCCGGCATATGCCCAGTGTTTTTACGGAATCACTGACTGCGATTCTTTTTTTTACTGCCACATCCGAGCCATAGCCGGATAGCTTGTCATAAAGGGCAACATATTCGCCAATGGAATCCTGGTCCAGCTCTTCATTGAAAAACCGGACGATGAATTCCCTTTCATTATGACTGGTTCCGTTATCCTGCTTTGAGAATATGGCGAAAAGCTGAGTCAGTGCTTTTAATATTTCTTCACTCACGATTCAGGTAGTTTAGGGTAAGAGGATTTCTTTTGATTCGATCAATCCATGGCCTTTACTTCGAAAGGCACCAGGATCAGGCCCGAGTATTCATTCCCCGCTTCTTCCATATCCTCGTCATCTTCCTGGTAAAACCAGTGGATTACGACATCGCTTCCTCTTTGATGAAAATTCTCGAACTTGAATAAGATATCGAGGATCAACTTGGAGGAAGCCGTGTTAAAGTAACTCAGCTTAAATATGACCTCGGTTTTCGGCTTCGGGAAAGCGATATAGGAATCGATCCACTTCAGCACAGGGCCGTAAAACGAGCTCACGTCTTCAGGTAATGATTTCCCTGAAAATTCCAGGGTACCCTGGTCCTTATCAAGGGTTATCCGGGGAGTTTCATCCGTAGCATTAATTGTCAGATTTTCCATGTTTTTATGATTGTTTATTGATTGCAGACCTTAAAATGAAGAAAGACGATTTTTCATTGATTTTCACAAATTCGTATTCCAGGATATTGCCTGTCTTTTTGACGATATCGATAAAGCCGAGTCCTGCCCCGCCCTTTTCGGATAATTTCGTTTCCACGATTTTTTTCTTGTACAACTCCTTCACCTGGTCATGGTCGAGTCCGTTAAGTTCATCCAGCGTGTTCTTAATGGGCAGGATCCTGGAGTTGCCAATCACATTGCCGGTGGTTATCGTGTATCCGTTATTATTTTTGGAAACCATGAACAACCCCTGTCCGGGTACCATGGGCTCGCCTGATTCCAGGTTATCCGAATGCTTCCCGATATTCTGGAGGCACTCCACCATTACATGGTAAACCCTCTTTTGCAGGGTGAGATTGCTTTCGGTTTCTTCCAGGTTTTTCTGCGTCAGGTTGGCGAACGCCTTAGTGATTTCCTGGTTCACTTCGCCTTCGTACACCAATAAGATCTGGTGATCTACCAGGTTCTTGTGAAGGCCGTAAACGAGTTCTTTTAAGTCCATTTTAAGTTTATTTTTATTGTTCAATTTCATTTAAAACTGTGCGCCGATGATCAGAATGTCATCGATCTGTTTTTCATTTTTTATCCAGTCCATGACATCGATTCTCAGTTCTTCAAGCTGCGATTCCATCGAGCCCTGCGTAAAGGCGGTTAATTTTTCCCTTACCCTTTTAGGGCCGAACTTCATCCCGGAAGGACCGCCAAACTGGTCGGTAAGGCCGTCTGAGAAAATATAGATCCGGTCGTTGGCTTTTAATTCCAGGGAATGGTTGGTGAACTTATCCACTTTGTAGTGGTTGCCGCCGATCGGAAATTTATCTCCCGGCACCTGGTTCAGTTCCCCTCCTGAAACATGGTACAGCGGGCGGTGAGCGCCGGCATATTCAAGAATATTTTCGGAAGGAATGTAACGGCAGATCCCGATGTCCATTCCATCTGCTGCATTGTTACCTTCCACATCCTGTTTCAATGTCTTTACCACCGAACGGTGAAGCCTGTCAAGGATCACCGAAGGTTTTATGCCTTTTTGCCCGGAAACATCATTCAGCAAAAGGTAACCAATAAGAGACATCATGGCCCCCGGGACACCATGACCGGTACAGTCGACTGCTGCGAAATAAATATCATTGCCTTGCCGTAATATCCAGGGAAAATCCCCGCTTACCACGTCTTTGGGCTGGTACCAGATCGAGGCATCCCTCACCGATTTTTTCAATTCATCAATGGCGGGGATAATTGAAAATTGTATCCGTTTTGCATAGTTGATGGATTCGGTGATTTTCCGGTTCGATTCCCTGATGATTTCCTCCCCGCGTTTGCGGTCGGTTATATCATGTGAAACCAGCAAGACGGTTTCCAGCACCTGGTTATTATCATATTCCGGGATGGCATTCAACTGCATGTATCGCCTGCCGTTCTCGAAAGGAAATTCCATTTCCGTTTCCACCCTCTTCCCGGAATTTTTGACTTCCGTCAAGGTCCGGCTCCATACTTCTTTTATTTTTTCATCGATGGGCTGATGATGAAACGGTTTTTCAAGGAATTTTTCCCCGCTGATAGAAAGGTATAGTTCCACCATCGGGTTGGCGTACAGGCAGAAGCCGGCCAGGTCGAAACGAATGATCATGTCCCTTGAATTTTCGGAAAGCGATTGCATTTTACCGCGCATGATCTGTTCCTGTTCGGCGATCTTTTTCTGGGTGATATCCCGGTGGTTGAAAATGATCCCGTTAATGGCGGGGTCGTCGAGCAAATTTTTACCCAGGCCTTCCATCCAGACTTTGTCACCGTTTTTCTTCCGGTAGGTGAATTCGATGGGCACCTGGCCGGATGGATGATGCACCAGGGTATTGAACATTCTCCGGAAAGTGATCCTGCTGTCGTTGTCCAGCTTATCGAGAATGGAAGAACTCATGATTTCTTCCGGGCGGAAGCCGAGGATATTCTTTACCGAAGGGCTTTCGTAGATAATATTCATCTGCCGGTCGAATATGGTTATGATCTCGGAAGCGTTCTCCAGCAGGGCATATTGCCGTTTGTGGCTGTTCTCCACTTCACCGATCTTTTCTTCGAGTTTTTTATTGGTTTCTTCAATCAGGGTCTGCTTTTTCTTCATCTCCCCGGCGTGTTCTTCCAGCTGGGCCTGTTTTAGTTTCAGCTCCCGGGTCAGTGCAGTCGATTCACTTAAAAGTCTTTCCGTATTTTCCCGCGTGCGCAGGTTAAATATGGTGCGGGCGATCATAACGGCCAGGTCCTGGAAAAAATTGATCTCGAGATCGGAAAATTCCTTGAAGGAGGCCAGTTCCAGGGCGCCTTCAAGATTTTCATCCGTAACCAGGGGAATGATCAGCAGGGCGGAAGGTCTGACATCACCCAACAAACCGGATTTTATAGTTATATAGGTATCCGGAATTTCCGTCCGGTGAATAATATCCTTTTCGATGGCGGCCTGGCCGACCAGGCCTTCGCCGATCTTAAATTCTCTTTCAATAAATTTCCGCCGACTAAAAGCATAACATCCGGCCATCCGGAGGATCTTTTCTTCCTCTTTTTCTTCTGATATATAGATCGCCCCCTGTACTGCATGGGTATATTCAACGATGGCCTCAATTACCTTTACCGATAAGGATGAAATATTCTGGTTTTCCCTTAATATGTTGCCTATCTTTTCCTTGCCGGCGGCGATCCACTTTTCGTTCCTGTCTTTCTCGCTGTTGGCGATCAGCTTTTTTTTCATGCTGACAAGAATATTCCCGAGATCGGAATCGAAATCCATCCTGTCATTGCCGTCGTAGATGCCGTTACCGATTTTTTCCGCGAACCTGGCTATGCTTTGTATGGTTCTCTGCTGGTTGTCGAGAAGGGAATTAAGGTATTTATAACGGTAAGAGACCGGTATGCTTACCAGCCAGCTTAGAAGGAAGATCACAAGAAATTCAGCAAGGTTAACGGCGGAAAAGATCCTGCCGGAAATGGGAACGGAAAAACCTGTTTCGAGATCCGACAGGTAAATGGCAGCGCTGGAAACGATCAGCCAGGTTATAATAACCGTGACCGGAAATTTCCACGATCTGTCAAATAATGTAAAGGCTCCCTTCATTTACGGATTGATTAAACTGCTTTTCTTATGGCATTACTATCCTTTTCCTTAAACCGGATCGCATTATTGATCAGGTAATTGGCGGCATCAATTTTTTCCTCGGTAGGATATTTGAAGGTGGCCAATTCCATGATTCCGAATACAGAGCCGTCAACCATGATCGGGATAAAGATCAGGTAAGCGGGATCTGACTCGCCCAGTCCTGAAAATGCCCGGAGGTAACCTTGCGGAACATTTTCTACGATCATCATTTTTTTGCTTGAAACGACCGCCCCGATGAAACCGTCATCCTTTTTTACTTCCTGGCATCCGCTCTGTTCCCTGTCGAAGGCGTAGGTAGCCTGAAGAAGAAAGTTATTATCCTGGTATTGATAATAAAGCCCCTGTACCGCTTCCAGGACGCGGGCGAAATAGGTTAGGAAGCGAGGCGCGTCCATCTCATAATTATAGATCTTTAAGGTGGAGTCGTTTTGCCGGTCCTGGCTCCGGGTAAGGTCATCTTGTTTTTCTACCGCCACGTCTTCCTTCCCGGTGAAATGAACTTCCTCGTTCTTTATGGTTTCGGGGCAACCTTCTTTCCTTTTTTTCCTGCGTATCCGGAACGATGTAACTATAAAATATAAAAGGATACAGAACAGGAAAATACAGGTCCCGAGAATCCAATGGATGTCGACATTCAGGGAGGTGAGCAGGCTTACTAGAATTATGCTTACCGAGCTAATTGATATAAAGAGAAAATATTCGTAGGCGAAATCATGATTCTTGATAAAATTCCTCATAACTAAATAGTTGTTAATATTTCTTCCGGGTCTCATTTTATTTTTTTGATGCAATATTATTCACGGAGAAAAGCCCCTGACAGGGCTATTGAGGAAGCGGTCATGATGTCTTAGGGAAAGGAGGTTCTGGTTATTTACTGGTATATCAAAAAAAATCGCATACAGAACGTTATAAAAGGTATTTAAGCCCATGGCATGGCCGGGGTCCAAATTTCCGGAGTAGCTCCCCGGGAATTATACCACAGTCTTCTCGTCTTCCGAAGCGGAACCCGGAGACGGATTAAAATACAATTCCCCGCCTGCTTTGGAGCTTTGAAGGCTTTATTAAAATCCATAAAATGAAAAGAGGCACAGAATCATTCCGACCTATGCCTCCTCCGTCCTGACCGTATGTCAAAACTTATGTTGCTTGAAAATTAGTTATCTTAAAGGCTATTGCTCAAGGTCTATCAGGATCTCCGTTTCTTTATGAAGCGGAGCCATGTCCTTGTGTTCTCCCCGGTTCATACGATGTTCCGGGGCCTGCCTATAATCGTTCTTTGCCTTTTCTTCCTTTACTGAATTGTTGTCTTCAGGTTTAGCATTCCCATTGAGTCTGAAAAAAGAGATCAGGCTTCTGAGCTGATCCGCCTGTGCCGATAATTCTTCGGCGCTTGACGACAACTCTGTGGATGAAGTGGCATTTTGCTGCGTTATATTATTCAGCTGCTGTATGGCCGTATTGATCTGAACCACGCCATTCTTCTGCTCCATGCTGGCGCTGGTAATTTCCTGCACCAGGCTTGTAGTCTTTTCAACCAGCGGGAATGTTTCCTTCATCTGGTTGCCGGTTTCGGACGAGAGGGAATAACTTTCCTTGGAAAGGGCAATGATCTCGTTGGCGGCGTGCTTGCTTCTTTCGGCCAGCTTCCTGATTTCGGCAGCCACCACGGAGAACCCTCTTCCATGGTCCCCGGCACGGGCAGCTTCCACGGCGGCATTCAGGGCCAGTAGGTTGGTCTGGAAGGCAATGTCATTGATGATCTGGATCTTTTCCGTGATCACCTTGTTGGCTTCCACCGAACGCTCGGCGCTCTGGTTGACTCTCGAGATCCCTTCCACCGCTTGCTTCGAGATCTTTTCCGTTTCACTGGCATTACCGGTATTCATCTCAACATTCGAAGATATCTCCTCCATCGTGGATGAAACTTCTTCAAAAGAGGTAGCCTGTTCATTGGAACCGTCGGCAAGTTTCCTTGAGGTATCTTTCAGCCGGTAGCTGGTCTCATTGATAGCCTTCGAGCTTGCGATGATCGACTGGACAATATCCTTCATTACCCCGATGGTATTTTTCAGGTTTTCCAGCATCATGGCAATTTCGTCCGATCCCTTAATATTAAAGGAGGCATCCAGGTTTCCTGTCGAGAAATCCCGGATCACTTCGTTGGCCTTATTCACCGACCGCTTGATGCCGGTCGTAAGGTAATAGGCAATGAAGATGCCGATGAGTATCACCGCTAGGGTGCTGATAATGACGAAGATCCTGAAGTTATTGAAGGATGCATTCATGTCGGCAATAGCCTTTTCGGATTTCGAAGAATATTTATCGATAAGTCCGTCGAGACCCGTCAAAATCCTGTCGGTGGTCAGGGTAATATCCCCGTTTTCATCCACCAGCGGGGTTACTTCGAAAAGCACCGAAGCGTCGTTATAGCTTTCGAAAGAATTCAATTCATTCATGACATTCCGTTGCAACACGAAAAGCGTATCGGAGATCGTACGGATGAGATTCCGGTAGGTCCCGCGATCGGCTGAGTCAAGTACCTGAATATATTTCCCGGAGTTTTTTACCAATTCCGGAAAGGTGATATTCTGCAAATCCCTCAGCTTCTTTTTGTCTTTCGTATCCGATTGCTTGTCAATATAAATCCAGTTCTTGATCAGCAGCTTGGATTCCGAGATGGAACCCTCCATGTCGGTCAGGTTCTGGACGATGGGATTGATCTCCTTCGATATATAATCATTCTGGTGAATATTCCGGGTCAGGATATTCACGATCAGGACGGACACGATCAACAAAAGCAGGATGATTAACCCGAAACCCGCATATAATTTCCGCCCTATGTTCATTTTTATTTTCATTTTTTTAATGTCTAATATTTCAATAACCGCTAGTACTTTTTCAGCGCGAGGTCTACCAACTGGGAATTGACGTTTAAACCGTGTTTTGAAAAACTCTGCTGGTTTATTTCAAAGCCCAGCTTCCCGTCTTTTTCCATGAAATCAATGGCAGCTCCGTTACCGGCAAGGCCAGGCTTGTCGCTGATGATCAGCGTACTTTCACTGCCGATCTTGCTCAATATCTGGCCGATTTTGTCGCTTTCGGAAGCCGCCACAAAAAGGATATTGCATTTGCCGATATCCCCTACTGTACCGTATTTTTCAACTTTGATGGCCTGGTTCACCACTTTCTTGGAAGAGGCGAGCTCATCCAGGAAGGAATTCACATCGGCCGCTCCGAGCACACCGATCACGAAATCGCCGGATTTATAGGCGGAAGGCCATTCTACGTATTTAGTGAATTGGTATATATACCCCGCCTGGAATTTCCCGACCTGGCCGAAAGACCGGGTGGCCGATATTCCTGTCATTGCTAAGGCGATAAGTATGATTAATATTCTGTTACGCATGATATTCTGTATTTTAAATTTTCTTTAGTATTCGCTTCTCTTTATTGATAAAGGAAGGAACAGGAATTTCATGAATTCCTGTTCCCTGAATATTTACAGTTTATAGCTTACTCCCACTCCGACCATGCGGCCTACCTGGCGGGGGTAAACGGTTTGTAACTGATTTACAGATTCAACAAATGGGCTGGAGAAAAGGTCATTTCCGAAGACATATATATCCAGCTTTTTTGACATCAATGATTTGTCAACCCGGAGATTCATTATGGTCCTGTAGTTGTGTTTCCCGAATTGCGTACTATAGGCACTGTTTGAACCGCCAATGAGCGGATCAAAACGCTGTCCCTGGAAATCATAAGCGGACTCAATGGTTCCGAATTTGTTGTCATATGCCGTGCTGTAAAGGCCTGAAACCGTAAACCGGATATCCGACGGCAAACCAATGGAGGCCTTGGCACGAAAAACGTTCTTGGGCACTACAGGGTAACTCTTGTCTACAATGGTTAATTCCCCCGCAGATAACGTCGATATATCAAAGTCGGAATTTGCCTGGTATTTTTCATCGTTGATTAGCAGTGAATGCGAAACTTCGAATGAAAGGTTCTTGGTGGGCTGGTATTTTATGATGGTCTCCGCTCCGTAATTGGTACCCTTGATATAGCTCCCGTAGTAAGAAGGCAGAACGAATTCTCCCGGGCGCGTCGGTGACGGTTGAATTTTGTCAAATAACGCCGGAGAATTGCCGATCGAATTTTCAAATTTTGAATAGAACAGGTTGGTTTCAAAATAAAGTTTTGCCAACGGCTGTAACCGTATGCCCAATTCATAATTTGAAAAGGAGGCAGGCTGTGTATTCGGACCATTGATAGCCACTGCATTGTAATGCCCCGGGAAGGCCGAAACATTCCCGGCAATCTGATCGTTGGTTGTGGCATTGATCAAAGCCAGGCCGTCTGGACTTGTAATGAATGCCTGCGCCATAGCCTGGGCGGCAGCATCATCGGCGCCATTGTTTACGGCCTGTTGGTAAACCTGTCCGTAGACACCGGCCTGTACCAGCGGATAAGCGAAGTTATAGAAAGCATCGGGAGTAGCAGCGCGGAACAAAGTATATTCAATGTCCGTCTGGTTATAACCCGGTGTAGTATAGGATTTGGTATATCCGCCCCATAAGGTGAATTTGTCACTCGGCGTAAATACCATCTTGGATTCCGGTGAGAAATAGAATTTATCGTTAAGCAACGAGAAATTTTCAGCCTTGATGCCCAGGTAAAGGGATAGCTTATCCTTGACGATGTTTACCTTATCCTGAATAAAGGCCCCTTTCAGGTTTTCCTGACGTTTGTTTTCAAGGAACCTGATTGCATCATCACTGTAGATATTATGAATATTGTAATTGATCAGTCGGTAATTGCCGCCGATGGAAAATTCATTGAATCCCAGATCCAGGTTATCCTGGAGTTCAAAGTCCACGATGCCGTTATTGGTATCGAAACCACCACCCATGCTGTAATGGGAAAGTTCATGGTTCGTGGAAACCCTGGCAAACAAGGAATGCTTGTCACTGAACGTAAACTGTCCTTTTACGTTGGCAACAATCCGGCTGTTATTATCCTTCACGAAATAAGTAGAATCTTCAACTCTCGGGTCAGGATTAAAACTGGCGTCCGGTACGAAATAAGAATACTTCGGAGGATTGTACTGGTTATAAGCATTTCTTAAAACGGCATTCGCATGGAAGTTTCCGGAAAGGGTCAGCAGGTTTGATGCTTTATAATTAAGACCTAGTCCGCCTGAGATTGTTTTCACCGCGTTATCGTTGGCCGTAAACCGGTTGGTGAGCGTCTGGTCTTCACCCCCGTTAACACCCTTTAAAGTAAAGGTGGAATCAGAGGTTTCCTTTAACTGGTTATAACCCCCGAAGTAGCTGAACTTGCCATAAACCTGGGCAGCCAGTTTTTTTGACAGGTGGTTGGATAATGCAAAATCAGCATCAACATAACCCGGCATGGCAGCTTTGATATCCGCCGTAACTTTTTCATGATCGCCGGGGTTCTTGGTGAAAATGCTGATCACGCCGGTAGCTGAATTGGCACCGTAAACCGTACCTCCTGATCCTTTGATCACTTCAATTCGGTCGATCATGGACAGGGGAATATCAAAATTCCCGTACTGAAATTCCGCCCACATGAGGTCGAGCAACGGGGTGCCGTCAAGCACGACGAGTACCGATCCTTCATAGGTATTACGGATGTAACCGTTGGAATTCAGGTAATCATTGGATACCCCCCAGTAACCGGGAACATCACGGAGTAATTCCATTATGTTGGTGGCCCCGGAATGGGCAATATCTTCTGACGTAATTACATAAATCGAAGATGGAACGTCCTTTATATTCTCGGCTTTTTTGGATGCCGAGGTGACCTCCATGCTCATCAATTTATCCAGTGACATGTCAAAAATGTCATTATTATCCTTGGTATCCTGCGCATAGGCCAGGCTGAAGGATAATAACAAACTCAGAAAAGCATAAACTTTAATTTTCATAGATAAAAGGGTTTAGGTTTAATAAGATCATTTATGTTTCATTTCATTTTTTCGGATTAATCTCTTGTTTTCGTGAGGTTTACCCTCAGTTTAAATCCGGGGGCAAGGTTACGGAGGAGGAAAAGATTAAAACAGCGGGAATGAGTGAACGGGCTTATTCTCCGATTTAACGGGGATATGATTTAGGAAGTGATTAAAATAAATTATCTTATTCCCCGTAACCATTCCCATATGCCACGGTAACCTGTGTAGAATTTAACTTTCATTTTGTGGAGGATTTTACGGATGAAATGATCATGCTGAGGGTTAAAAAGGGCGCCCTCGCCGACCTGGCAGAATTGTTCGAGCGGTATCATGTGAAATTGTATAACTTTTTCCTGAAGCTCACCTTTGATAAAGCGGCCAGCCAGGACCTGACGCAGAACCTGTTTTACAGGATCCTCAAGTATCGTCACACCTTCGAAGGAAAGGAAAACAGCTTTAAAGCATGGATCTACCAGATGGCAAGAAATTTACATTCGGATTATTACAGGCAACAGAAAAAAAATAACGATCGGATAAGAAGGATGAACAACAACCATGACAACATGCCCGAGCAGGACGGAACCTTTGTGGAGGAAGATTTTAACAGACTTGACAACGCCCTGTTAAAACTCAGGCCAGAACAACGCGAGATTCTGGTCATGAGCAGATACCAGGGACTGAAGTATGACGAGATCTCTAAAATAAAAAATATATCCGTACCGGCCATTAAGGTGCAGGTACACCGGACGATCAAGGAACTAAGAAAAATTTATTTCAATGAATAAAGGAGGTGGCTATGAAATGTGATGAAGTACAATCGTTGATGATTGAATACCTGGATGACAATCTTGATGAAATCACCAGGCAGGAAATGGAAAATCACCTGTCGGGTTGTGAAAGCTGCCGGAAAGAACTGGCTGAAGTCAAAACCGTATTCGACGTCATTTCCAGGTATTCAATGGAACCGCCCGATCCTACACTCAGGGAGAATTTCTATACCATGTTACATGCGGAACAGGAAAAACTTAAGGTGACCAATACCATTAAGGAAATTCCGCTGCACCGCCTGCTCAATATGAAGTGGCCCTCTTCCCTCCTGCGGATTGCTGCCGCCGTTGCGCTGCTGATCGCCGGTACCTGGATCGGGATCTTTATAAAATCGGGAATGGATAATAAAAGGGCGGAACAATTGTCGGAATTAAAAAATGAAATGAAAGATATGAAGGAAATGCTGATGTTCACCATGCTGAACGGTGAATCGGCAAGTCAGCGGATCAAGGCGGTAAATTACAGTTCCGAGATCCCCTACCCCAATCAGAAGGTGATTTCCGCATTGGTATCGACACTGAACAGCGACAAGAATGTGAATGTAAGACTTGCCGCAGCTTATTCCCTTGAAAAATTCTGGGACAATGCGGCGGTCAGGGATTCACTGGTGGCCTCACTTGAAAAACAAAACGAACCGATCATACAGATTGTGCTGATGAACATTCTTACTGAGAAAAAAGAAACCAAGGCCATACAGCCTATGCAGCAGATCATTGCGAATAAAAGCACGATGAAAGAGGTGAAGGATATTGCGGAGAAAAATATCAGGGTTTTAATGTAAAGAAACTATTAATACAAGTGAAATTATTGGACTCCATAATGATAAACATCGGGCAAATACCGGACTTGCCTGAACAACAACCCAATTAAATTAATAAAAAAAGTATGAAAACGATTAAATTTTCCATGTTCATAACCGCCATGTTTTTCATGGCACCCATGCTGCAAGCGCAGGATTATAAGATCCCTGTTGATAATAGTAAGGATGGAAAGCTAACACTGAATGATTTCATGGGGAATCTTCCCATTACGGGTTATTCCGGAACTGAAATCGTAATTACCAATACCTCCGGTGATGTTAAACCCGATCCGGAAGAATTGGAACGGTCAAAAGGACTTAAACCCATTTATTCGGCCGGAGTTGACAATACCGGCCTCGGTCTTCACGTAGAAAAGAACGGGAACCAGGTGACGATACAATGCCTGATTCCGATCACACGGCATGCGGAATATTCCATAAAGGTGCCTGATAATTTTTCCATCAAATCGGAAAGCGGATGTGAACGGAGTAATGATGTCTCTGTTGATAATGTTAAGGGTGAGGTGGACATAAAAAGTTGCCAGTCCATCAAGTTGAAAAATGTAACTGGTCCGCTGGTCCTGTCAACCATCAGTGGCGATATCGATATTGTCATGTCCGGCCTCGTGAAAGACAACCCGTATTCCATCTCCAATATCAGCGGTGACATAGATGTTACCCTGCCACCCACCGCACCTGTTGACCTGAAAATGAAGACCGTAAGTGGTAACATGTATACGGATTTTGACATTCCTGCAGATAAAGCCAGCAACATGAAACGTGTTGGAGGTTCTGCGGTGGAAGTTCCCCTCAATGGAGGCGGCGTGGAATTCAATCTCATCAATGTGAGCGGTAATATTTATCTCCGTAAGGGTAAATAAAAACGTTCAAACGAATTTAATCATGAAAAAAATGATCCTGATAATACCGGTATGCTTAATAGCCGGTATTATCCATGCTCAGACTATCATAGAAAAGCATATCAGCGATACAGTCAATAAAACGGTTTCCCTGAATATCCAGATCGCCGATTCCATCAAGGTCATTCCCTGGGATAAGGATGAGGTCTATGTGAACGCATCGGTGAATGTGAATGACAATAAAGACAACGATCAGTATCAATGGACCTTCGACAACAGCGGAAATGAAATTGCCGTGAAAGCAAAATTCCCGGATAATTATTTCCGGTCCCGCAATAACGATAATTGCTGTTGCTGTAACGACGTCAGAGTCTATTGCGAAGTGCATGTTCCGGCCGGTGCCGCTATACAGATCGAAACCATCAACGGCAACCTGATCCTCGCCGGAATTTCAAAGGAAATCCGGGCGAAGACCATCAGCGGTTTTATTGATATGGCAGCTCCATCTACCGTGAAGGCCGATATGCAGTTTAAAACCGTGACCGGCACGGTATATACCAATTTCGCATTGAATACAGAGGATGTCCGTCATTCCGGACCAACGGATTTCACCTCCAGCCTCAACGGCGGCGGCTATCCCGTCGACCTGGAAACCATAAGTGGAAATATTTATTTCCGTAAGCTGGAATAATATTTATTAATCAACCGCAGGGCGCGCAGGGAGTCGCAGAGATCCTGTAAAAACATTTCTTCTAAAAATCTGATCATTCTCTGAGAAATCTCTGCGTTCTTCTGCGGTTATAAATTTAAATCACCTTCGCCTTTTCACCCCTGTGCAAGTCTTTGCGATAGCCTTTAGCGCAGCAGGACTTGTACCAGATCCTTCATCAAATCAACTTCGCCTTCTCAATTTCCTGCAACACTTTTTCCGGCGTTTGCCACTTCATACAGGCAAAGTCGCCACGCCGGCAGGTGCCTTTCCCGAAGACCGTGCAGGGTCGGCAATCCAATTCCTCTTTGGATATCTGGATGTTCAGGGCATTTTGAATATGGTAAGCCCCGAAACCCGCATAGGGATGGGTGGCGCCCCAGATGGTGACCGTTTTAACTCCCGCCAGCGAGGCCAGGTGCATATTCGCCGAATCCATGCTGATCATGACATCCAGGTTTTTCATCAGGTCCAGCTCCCCGTTAAAATCCAGCTCCTTCACGGCATTCACGGACCCCGGAAATTCTTCGATCATCCGGTCAATGGCCTTCAGTTCCTTATCCCCTCCGCCGAAAATAAAATACCTGGTATCGGTTTTTTCTATGATCATTTTCATCAATGCCTTCATGTTTTCCAGGGGCCATACTTTCAGCGCATGTTTCGCAAAAGGCGCTATCCCGATCCATTTTTCTCCCGGCTGCCGGTTGTATTTCACGGCAATTCCTTTCACGAAGCTCTGATCGTACTGAAAATAAGCATCGGTCGGGATCCAGGTTTTAATCGGAAGGTCGTGAAAAACGGACAGGTATCTTTCGGTCGTGTGTTTAAGAGGGTGAAAGATCTGCCCCGAGATCAGGTCTTTTTTCTCGCTCCTGCCCTTATCGAAGCGAAGAACACTTTTACCATTGATCCTGAATAACATACTGATAACATAGCTGCGGATTACACCATGCAGGTCAATCACATAATCGTAATCAGCCGAATGGGAGATCTCCCAGTAAAAACGGAGGAGTCCCCCAAACCCTTTATATTTATTCCTGAAATCGGCCGGGAAAATTTTCAGCCGGTCGATATTCCTGAAAAAGGATTTGAACATCGGGTTGGTGGCCAGGGTGATCTTTAACTCGGGGTTGATGAGGAGCAGTCCCCGGATTACCGGAAGGGTAAGGGCTACATCTCCAATCGCAGAAAACCTGAGCACCAGGATGTGCATCGGCCGGTCGGTATTGTTATCGGTCGCCAAAGTGGTTTGTCAGTAGTCTTCGTATGATTTCTCTTCGATAATATCAGAACCCGTTTTCAGGTTAATATCATGTTTGATCTTGGCCCGGAGATCGTTGGTGAAATAGACCATTCTCGCAGTTTCCACAAATGATTTTCCGTATTCCTGCTTTTTTTCATATTCCCGGATCCTTTCCTCAATTTCCCAGAGTTTCTGGTTCACTTCTCTTAAACGTATATACAGCGGATCAGTTTTATCGATAATTTTTTTCACCGTTTGTTCCAGCAGGTCATATTCTTTCTGTACATTGACCAGCTTGCCGGCATCCGTGATCTTTTCAAGCTTGATCTCAAGGATCGTCAATTTATCTACGATCTCGCCATTGGAAACTTCTATTTTCATCGGGTAAGAATTGGTTTTCAAAAATACTTAATTTGGCTTTGATTTGAATTATCGGAATGTAAGTGGTTGATAATCAGAGAACTGTTTTATTGAACATAAGATTCAGGGGTATGGCACAGAGGTACTCGGAGAAGGCACAGAGATTCGCAGAGGTTTGGTCTTTGGTTCTCTGTGCCTTCC
>CAYNCU010000024.1:0-3786 GCA_964395765.1 uncultured Roseivirgaceae bacterium
TTATATTTAATTAAACCCCTATTATCGGTGGCAGAATTTGAACGGTCTTCCGTCATCGGTATCCGGTCAACTTATTCATGATAATTGAATATCTTATGCCCGCCTTTCAGCAAATATTGATCCCGCTTGAATAATTCGAAGTCGGAAGTTACCATGTCCTTAATCAAAGCGTCCAGGTCATATTTAGGTTTCCAGTTCAATTTCTTCCTTGCTTTACCGGGGTCCCCGATCAATAAATCCACCTCTGCCGGCCGGTAATAATTAGGGTCGATTTTCACGACCTCTTTTCCATTTTCAAGATGAAAGTCTTTATTTCCACAAGATGAAATAACTCCTACCTCATCGACACCTTTGCCTTTGAATTCGATTTCAATTTTCATTTCGTGAAAGCTCTTGATTAAAAAATCACGAACAGAGGTTGTCACACCACTGGCAATCACAAAATCTTCAGGATCCGTTTGCTGTAACATTAACCACATAGCCTCAACATAATCTTTGGCATGTCCCCAGTCTCTTTTAGCATCAAGGTTTCCAAGGTAAATACTATCCTGTAACCCTAAACAAATCCTGGCAACGCCTCTTGTTATTTTTCTTGTTACAAAGGTTTCTCCCCTGACCGGTGATTCATGATTAAAAAGAATTCCGTTAACGGCGAACATATTATAGGCTTCCCGGTAATTAACGGTAA
Organism: uncultured Roseivirgaceae bacterium; assembly: GCA_964395765.1. GTDB lineage: Bacteria > Bacteroidota > Bacteroidia > Cytophagales > Cyclobacteriaceae > DATDPY01. The sequence continues at coordinate 689 of CAYNCU010000024.1, forward strand.
TCCAATAGGCATAAAGTTTGGCCACGGCATAAGGAGAACGCGGGTGAAACGGAGTCTTTTCAGTCTGCGGAACTTCCTGTACCAATCCATACAGCTCAGACGTGGACGCCTGGTAAATTTTGGATTTTTTGGCGAGACCCAATAATCTTACCGCTTCCAGGATGCGTAATGTTCCCAATGCATCCGTATTGGCGGTATATTCTGGTGTGTCAAAACTTACCCTGACATGGGACATGGCTCCCAGGTTGTAAATTTCATCCGGTTGTACTTCCTGGACGATCCTGATGATATTGGAAGAATCGGTGAGGTCACCATAATATAATTTCAATCGCCGGTCTTTTTCGTGAGGGTCCTGGTAAAGATGATCAATCCGGTCCGTATTGAACAAAGAAGCCCGTCTCTTGATACCGTACACCTCATATCCTTTATTTAACAATAATTCCGTGAGGTACGCACCATCCTGACCGGTAATGCCGGTAATTAATGCTTTTTTCATAATTCGACAGTGACTTTATAATAGGATTTATACCAATCTACAAATCTGGCAATACCTTCTTCTATTGATGTTGAAGGATTAAAACCTACCTCTTTCTGAAGATCGTCAATATCGGCATACGTAGAGGGCACATCACCTTTCTGCATTTCCATGAAATTCTTAATGGCCTTTTTCCCAATTTCTTTTTCAAGTGTTTCTATAAAGTATAACAATTCGACCGGGTTGTTATTACCGATATTATAGAGACGGTAAGGGGCAAAACTGGAGGCGCTGTCCGGCCGGTCGCCGTTCCACGCAGAATCAGGTTGAGGAATATGCCGGATTAATTTAACAATACCTTCGATTATGTCATCAATATAAGTAAAATCTCTTTTCATTTTACCATGATTGTAAACATCGATCGGTTTTCCTTCAATGATGGCTTTGGTAAAAATGAATAAGGCCATGTCCGGTCTTCCCCAAGGTCCGTAAACCGTAAAAAATCTTAGCCCGGTGGTAGGAATGCCATATAAATTAGAATAAGTGTGCGCTAATAACTCATTGGCTTTTTTTGTGGCGGCATATAATGATACCGGATGATCGACATTATCATGTACTGAAAACGGCATATGCGTATTGGCTCCGTAAACGGAGCTGGAAGAAGCATATATGAAATGTTGTACAGTGTATTTCCTGCAGGTTTCAAGCAGGTTCAGAAAACCGGTTATATTACTATCAATATAGGCATACGGATTGATCAGGCTATACCTGACTCCGGCCTGGGCGGCTAGGTTAATGATATAATCGAATTTTTCCTTTTGAAACAGTATTTCCAGTAATTCCTTTTCTCCCAGGTCGATCTTCCGGAAGGAATATAGATCTTCCTTATCCAATTGCGCGAGCCGCGCATTTTTGAGGTTTATATCGTAATAGTTATTTATATTATCAATACCGGTAACCTTGTATCCTTCGCGGCAGAGTCTTTTGGACAAATGAAATCCAATAAATCCCGCTGCACCGGTAACTAATACTTTTCCATTCATTTCCAGGTCTTTAAGCTAATTTTAAACAGAGGGTAAAGCTAATCATTATTGAAAAAGTTATTTATCGATCAACATTAATTTTAAAATCCTTTCGGCAGTATTACGTAATAATCGGGGGCCATTTTGCAAAGCATATTCCAATGAACATGGTTTTTCCATAATAGGTATAACCGCATCAAACTGAAGGCGGCCGGACTCGGCGGTTTGCTCTTCCAGGTGACCTGTAATAGCAATGACGGGTTTATGATATTTTTTTGCAAGACTTAATACGCCATATGCCGTTTTACCATAATATGTTTGATTATCTATTTTACCTTCTCCTGTAATAACCAGGTCGGCCTGCCTGCATTTCGAATCCAAGCCGGTCAATTGACTTACAATACTAAAACCGGAGCGGATATCCACCTTGGTTAATGATAGCAAAACAGCCAGGAGGCCTCCTGCCGCGCCGGTACCTTCAACCTCCATGATTGGAATGTTAAATTTATATTCCAGTAACTTACCAAAATGGTTCAGATTTCTTTCCAGCCATTCAACCATTTCTTTATCAGCTCCTTTTTGAGGAGCATAGACTTTCGAAGCTCCTTCTGGGCCGCATAATTTATTATTTACATCCGTAGCCACGGTAACTTTAATCTTAGTTAGTCCGGGAATTAATTTATCAGTAATAATTTTATCTATGTTGCCGAGATTCCCGCCATTCGGGTGAATTATATTACCCAATCCGTCCAGAAACACAATTCCCAATGCTTCAGCCAATCCAGCCCCGCCATCATTAGTTGCACTTCCGCCAAGCCCGATGATAATTTCTTTTACCCCATTATTGATGGCTGAAATTATTAATTGTCCTGTTCCGAAGCTCGAAGTAAGCAAAGGATTTCTTTCCTGCGGTTTCAGAAGTTCAAGGCCAGAAGCTGCCGCCATTTCAATGATAGCCGTTTCGCCCTTATTCATGATACCGTAAAAACCTTCTATTTCCCGCATGAGAGGATCCCGGACTTTTACGGGGATTATTTCCCCACCGGTAACATTTAAAATTGCCTTTACGGTTCCTTCTCCACCATCAGCCATTGGAACTTTTATACAATCAATATCCTTATTAACCTTTTTAATCCCCGCTTCAAAATTATCGGCAACTTCAACCGCGCTCATGGAATCCTTGTATGAATCGGGGGCGATCAGGATTTTCATATCTGGAGTTTTACTTATGATAATAAAGTTACAATAAAATCAATTCTGACTACCTCGTAAGAATCGAGTTAATTGGTTCATTGGTTAGTTGGTTAGTTGGTTAGTTGGTTCATTGGTTTGAAAATAATTTTAGCGATTTCAGGTTAGTGATTTTTGATCATTTGCGGGAATTGGCGATTCGAAAATGAAATATCGAAAATTATAAATTCAAGATATCCGATTAATATGAAAGACTATTTAAATGTAAAATAACCTTAATAAAAAAGGCTATCCGTAACAGACAGCCTTTTTTTAAGTTCAATGTTTTTTTATAATCAAAGTATTCCTTTCCAGGGATCCCTGTAGGTCCGCTTGATGTATCCCTCGGCGGCCGGTTTGGCGTCCAGGGT
>CAYNCU010000024.1:3886-26374 GCA_964395765.1 uncultured Roseivirgaceae bacterium
GCTGCAGGATAATCGGGTTTACCCAGGATGTATGGATTCAGGCCATAAGTTCCACAAAGGATTATTCCCTTGGTTCCGATAAACATATCTCCTCCACCCCAGTCACCAAGCATTTTACCGTCTTCAATACCTTCCGGACGATCCGGCATTAAGCCACCATCCCACCAGGTAAAGGTACATTCCGGATATTCAACCTTCGGGCGGTTGGTTCTTGCCGGGAAATAATATTTTATTCTCTCGGCATGCGGAGCGCTTTCCGTATTAATTTCAGTTGAGGATGCTTCAATGGCAACCGGATGTCCAAAATCCATAGCCTTGAATGCCGGGTCCATAATATGACATGCCATATCGCCTAATGCGCCGGTTCCGAAATCCCACCATGCTCTCCAGTTCCATGGAGTATAGGCCGGGTTATAAGGTCTTGTCGGGGCAGTTCCCAGGAAAAGGTCCCAATTCAGGGTACTGGGTACCGGAGGACTATCCGTAGGTCTTTCAAGACCCTGTGGCCAGATCGGGCGGTTTGTCCAGGCATGAACTTCTTTAATTGTTCCCAGGTCACCGTTCCATATCCATTCACATATTTTACGGATACCTTCGCCGCTATTTCCCTGATTACCCATCTGGGTTACCACTTTCATTTCGTTGGCAATTTCCCTTAACCTGCGGGATTCCCAGACATCATGGGTCAGCGGTTTCTGAACATAAACATGTTTTCCCATCTTCATCGCCAAAGCAGCAGCCACTGCATGCGTATGGTCAGGGGTCGCTATCATTACAGCATCAAAATCTTTTTTCATCTCATCATAGAGCTTCCTGAAATCCTGATACTTTTTAGCATCCGGATAATCCTTAAAGGTTTTATCCGCATACTTCCAGTCCACGTCGGCAATTGCAACAATTTTTGCCTCTTTGGTTTTTACGATATGTTTTAAATTAGTACGACCCATCCCTCCAACACCAACGCCCGCTACATTAAGTACATCACTGGGAGCACGATATCCCACACCCCCTAATACGTGGCGCGGAACCACATAAAACGACGCAGCAGCCAAAGCGGCCCCCTTCATGAATTTTCGCCTTGACTCCCGAATGCTTTTTTCCGATGATCTTTTTTTGTCTTTCATAATAAAAAGATATTTAAAAATTACTTCAATTTAATTTTCTGACAGTTATTCTAATGAATTCTAAGTTTACGACTAATATTTGAAAATAACCATTTTTAAATCTAAAAATCCGTTAAAATTCAGGTATAATAAAAGAATTCAATTAAAAAATTACATTTTAAATTGGCTGGTCAATGCCTGTTAATCTATTTCTAACCGATCATTAAACAACTTTCATTTCATCCTTACCAATTTGAATCTACTGGTTATTAAAGATCGTTATAATTTAATTTTTAATAATGTATCAGGAAGACGGAACCCGACAAGCCGTCAATTCAAAGCATGGCAAGAAAGAATTGACTTCGAAGACAAACGGCAGGCTGATTTTGTTTACTTTCAAAAGATAAAAGAAAAATTTCCGGAGCTTCCGATAGTCTTGATTAAAATCCGGATATAATAAGAACACCTGTTTTCATTCAATAAAAAATTTCAAAAAAAATTTGCCATTAATAAAACTAGTTGTAATTTTAACCGTTTAGTTAAACTAAATGGTTAAATCCGAAAATACCGAATCAAAGATCCTGGCTGCTGCAAGAAAGGTTTTTATGAAAAAAGGCCTTAACGGAGCCAGAATGCAGGAAATAGCGGATGAAGCCGGAATAAATAAGGCTTTATTACACTATTATTTCAGGTCAAAAGACAAGCTGTTTTATGCTATTTTCCAGGAAGCTTTTTCAATTTTAATCCCTTATGTATCAGATATTTTCAATTCAGATCAGCCGCTCCATACCAAACTTTCAAGACTGGCAGAAAAGTACACGGAGATACTCGAGACTTCGCCCTATCTTCCAATGTTTGTGTTAAGTGAAATTCAACAAAATCCCGACAGGATCTCACAAACCATCAACATTCATGAATTTGTCAACATTCAGAAACTGGCTGACCAAATCAGGAGCGAATACAAAATCGAGTTGCTTGACCCCGGATTGGTCGTACATGTTTTCGTCAACTTTCTTTCCAATCTGATTTTCCCCATCATAGCGCGGCCGATCATTCAATTTAATCTGAAAATGAAAGGAAATGAATTTCATGAATTTCTTGCAGAAAGGAAAAAACTGGTCCCCTATATATTTATTGAAACTGTAAAATCAATGAACGATTATGTCAGGAATAAAAAGTAAATCCTTAGTTATAATCCTTTTATCGGCAATACCACTTCAGGGCGTTTTAGCCGATTCGTTGGATATCTATACCTGTTTTAAAGCTGCTGCTTTATTAAGTCCACTGAAAAAACAGGAAGCGCTTATTCAAACCGATAAGGATTTAAACCTTAAAAACATTGCTTCCGGCTATTTGCCTGAATTATCCCTATCCGGTAAAGCAACCTACCAGTCGGATGTATTTACTTTTCCTATCAATAATCCTGCTTTCGATATCCCTGTCATTCCCAAGGACCAGTATCAGATTACACTTAACCTGAAGCAAAATATTTTTGATGCCGGTGCAACTCACGATCAACACCTGATGCAGGAATCAAAATCGCAGATTGCAGAAAGCCAGTTAAATACCGATATATATAATACCAAGGATGTGGTAAGCCAGTTATTTTATTCCAGTGTGATCCTACAGGAAAATATTAAAACGCTGAATCAATCGAAACAGACTATTTTAAGTCAGCAGAAACTGATTAAATCAAGAGTTGATAACGGGGCAATCCTGCCTTCTGCCTTATACAGTATAGAAAAAGAACTTCTCACTATTGATGAGCAAATTGTTCAACTTCAATATAACCGTAAAACTTCGCTTGAATTATTATCGCAGTGGATTGGCCGGGATATAAGCGATAGTGTTAATCTGGTTATACCTTCGCCGGCTTCCGGGGAAATCCCGATAATCAACCGGCCCGAACTTAAATTATTTTCGAGCCAACAGCAATTGCTGGAATCCACCAAATCATTGTCAACTTCGAAGCAATTGCCTTACCTCTATTTGTTTGCACAGGGAGGCTACGGGAGTCCGAATCCATTCAATTTCTTCGAAACCAAATTCAACGATTTTTATATCGTGGGTTTACAGCTTAACTGGAAGCCCTTCAACTGGGGAAATTCCCGCCGGGAAAAGCAATCGCTGCAAGTTCAGCAGGATGAAATATCGGCAAGGAAAGAAGATTTCGAACGGAATATTTCCATGGGACTTCAAAAGGAAAAAAATGAATACTCAAAATTACAGGAGCTTATCAAGCGTGATGAAAATATTGTTTCGCTGCAAAAGAAAATTGTTGATCAGTATTTCTCCCAGTTGCAAAACGGGGTAATCACGCCTTCCGATTACCTGAATGAATTCAATGCCCTGACGAATGCTGAAATCAATCAGCAAATACACCATATATTATTATCACAAACTTCATTGAACATCCTTATTAAATCCGGAAATATCGAATAAAACATAAATGTCAATCCTATGAAACCTGAATATCTTATCATAATCCCCGTTTTATTGCTCACCGCCTGTCGTCATGGAAATAACGGCTCGGATGCCTACGGAAATTTTGAAGCTACCGAAGTTACTATTTCTGCTGACGGGAACGGGCAGTTGATAAACTTTAACCTGGATGAAGGAGACGATCTGAATCCGGGAGAACCGATAGGGCAGATCGATACCCTGCAATTATTTTACAGGAAACAGCAATTGGAAGCCAGTATAGGAGCCCTCTATGCCAAAACAATTAATATCCCGACCCAGATAAACGTATTAAAAGAAAAGAGACGGGTAATGGAGGTAGATAAAAACCGGGTCGTTAACCTTCTCAAGGACAGTGCTGCCACACAGAAACAATTCGATGACATCCAGGGTCAGATTGACATTACCAATAAGGACCTGGCGGCTAATGAGGATCGGCTTGACGTTACCAACAAGGGCCTGGTCAGTGAGGTAAAACCCCTGCGTGCCCAGATCGACCAGATCAATGACCAGATCCGACGTTGTAAGATTGTGAACCCGATACAAGGCACGGTGCTGGCCAAATACGCGGAGGCTCATGAAATGACGGGAATAGGGAAACCCCTTTATAAGATTGCGGATTTATCCGTATTGTATTTAAGAGCCTATGTGAGTGGAGACCAGCTGGATGACATTAAAATCGGGCAAAAGGTCAAGGTTCTCATCGATAAAGACAAGGACAGTTTCCATACCTATGACGGGGAAATTACATGGATCTCCGACAAATCCGAATTCACACCTAAAATCGTACAGACCAAGGAAGAAAGGGTAAATCTCGTTTATGCCATAAAGGTAAAAGTTCAGAATGACGGTAAAATTAAGATCGGGATGCCCGGTGAAGTAAAATTCTAAAGAAAAAAATGCCGATAAGAATTGACGATATTACCAAAACCTACGAAAAAACCGTTGCTCTCGATCGCATAAATTTAGAGGTAAGCGACGGTGAGATCTTCGGGCTGATCGGGCCGGATGGCTCCGGGAAAAGTTCCCTTTTCAGGATCATCGCAACCTTGTTATTACCTGATTCTGGCTCGGTGAAGGTGTTCGATTATGATGTGGTAAAGGATTATAAAAAAATAAGGCGGATCATTGGTTATATGCCGGGTAGGTTTTCACTATACCAGGATCTCAGTGTTCAGGAAAACCTGGAATTATTTGCCGCCATATTCGGAACTACGATCCGTGAAAATTACGAACTGATCAAAGACATTTATTCCCAGATCGAACCTTTTAAAGACCGGCTGGCAGGGCAACTATCAGGAGGGATGAAGCAAAAGCTTGCCTTATCATGCGCCCTCATTCACAAGCCGAAATTACTTATTTTGGATGAACCCACCACGGGAGTTGACCCTGTTTCCAGGAAAGAATTCTGGGGCATGCTGCGCCGGTTAAAAGAAGCGGGAATAACGATTATTGTTTCCACTCCTTATATGGATGAAGCCAATCTCTGCGACAGGATAGGACTGATTCATAACTCCCATCTATTATCCATCAATAAACCGGATGTGATGATTAAAGAATATCCCAGAAAATTATTTTCCGTGAGTACCTCGTCAAGATATGAAATGATCCAGTTCCTGAAAGCCGCAAAAAATACCTCTTCGGTCTTTCTGTTCGGCGAGGAGATCCATTATTCGGATTCAAGGCCTGATATAGGTTCCGAACAATTAAACACAGACTGGAAACAGCAATGTAAAATACCCTTCCAGGTAAAAACTATCGCGCCCACCATTGAAGATTGTTTTATGGCATTAATGATCAATGTAAACACGGTGTCATGAGCGAAGTGATCAAAGCGGAAAACCTGACAAAGAAATTCGGAAATTTTACGGCCGTTAATAATATCTCTTTTTCCGTAGAGAAAGGGGAAATTTTCGGATTCCTGGGAGCGAACGGGGCCGGCAAGACCACAGCGATGAAGATGTTTTGCGGTTTACTGACACCGACCAGCGGTACGGGCCATGTTGCCGGTTTTGATATTTTCCGGCAAAGCGAGCAGATCAAAAAAAGGATAGGCTATATGAGCCAGAAATTTTCCCTGTATGAAGACCTGACCGTTAAGGAAAACATACTCTTCTATGGCGGAATTTACGGCATGACGCGGAAAGCGATCAAACAGAAAACCCTGGAACTGGCAGGGAAACTCGGGCTCGAAGAATATCTTGATAAACTCATCGCGGATCTTCCGCTTGGGTGGAAACAGAAACTGGCATTTTCCGTTGCTGTTTTTCACAGCCCTGACATTGTATTTCTCGATGAGCCGACCGGCGGAGTGGATCCGATCACGCGGCGACAATTCTGGGATCTGATTTACGAAGCAGCTCATAATGGCGTGACCATTTTTGTCACCACCCATTACATGGACGAGGCAGAATACTGTGACCGGATATCCATGATGGTTAATGGACGTATTGAAGGCTTAGGAAGCCCATCCCAACTAAAGCAACAATTCAAGGCGGAAAACATGAACGATGTTTTTCTTATTCTGGCAAGAGGTAAAAAGTAATTATGAAAAGGTTCATAAGGTTCAAGGCATTTGTACGAAAAGAAATTTACCACATCCTCCGGGATTACCGGACGGTCATGATCCTGTTCGGGATGCCTATATTCCAGATCATGCTTTTCGGATTTGCCATTACCAATGAGATCAAGGATGCCAATATTGCGATCCTCGATCATTCTAAAGATTATATGAGTGAACGGTTGATCCAGAAGATCCTTTCCTCGGGTTATTTCAAGCTGGATAGTTACCTCGACAACAATTCGGATATTGAATCAACTTTCCGCAAGGGAAAAATTAAAGAGGTAATTGTTATCGGGAATAATTTTGCAAAAGACCTCGGGCAAAAAGGAACGGCCAATATAGAACTGATTGCCGATGCCACTGATCCGAATACGGGAAACCAGATCGCGGGATACACACAATCTATCATTTCAGGTTTTGTGAATTCATTAAATGGAAATAATAATTCCTTCTACAGGATTATTCCCGAAATAAAAATGCGATACAATGAAGAGCTAAAGGGTGTTTTCATGTTTGTTCCGGGACTTATCACTATTATCCTTATGCTAATTTCCGCCATGATGACTTCCATTTCACTTACCAGGGAAAAAGAATTAGGAACCATGGAAGTTTTACTGGCCTCCCCTATGAAACCGTTACAAATAATCGTAGCCAAAGTGATACCTTATATCGTACTTGCCTTTGGGATCGCCATGGTCATCCTGGTTCTGGGCTTCTTTGTATTCGGCGTTCCGATACGGGGAAATTTTGCCTTGTTATTATTCGAGATCCTGTTATTTATTTTAACAACCCTTTCCCTTGGAATTTTAATCTCGACAATCGCGGAGACCCAGCAGGTGGCATTATTATTATCCTTAATGGTATTAATGCTTCCGACCATTATTCTTTCCGGTTTCATTTTCCCGGTTGAGAATATGCCGGTTATCCTTCAATGGATATCAGCGATCATACCGGCCAAGTGGTTTATAATAATAATCAAGGATATTATGCTGAAAGGATTAGGGTTCGGTGCAGTATGGAAGGAAACATTAATAATCGTCCTTTTTGCCGTTGTTTTTATTCTTGTCAGTGTAAAGAAATTTAAAATCAGACTGGACTGAACATGAATGTAATTCTATTTATACTTCAGAAAGAATTCCGGCAGATATTCAGGAACCGTGCCATGCTGCCTATCATTTTTGTGGCGCCGATAATTCAGTTGATCGTTCTTTCCTACGCTGTAACTTTTGAAATTAAAAATCTTAAGATTTCAGTTGTCGATTTCGACCAATCCACCACCTCTATCAACCTGGCGGATCGCTTTAAGAGCACCGACCATTTCCAGATCGTCCAGGATACTTATAACCGGCATGAGGCTGACAATTACCTTGAACAGAATAAAGCGGATATGATCCTTGAAATACCCCATAATTTTGAAGATGACCTTATCAACAACCATCATGCATCCATCATGGTCACCCTAAATGCCATTGACGGCATGAAGGCCGGCGTGGGCATGAATTATATGCAGAATATTGTAAATGATTATACCAGAGATTTTAATACTTCGAACATCAACCTGGCACAGGGACCGCCGGTGGCCAACTCCTCCATTGCCCTAAGCACGCTGAACTGGTTTAATAAAAACCTGGACTATAAAACGTTTATGGTACCTGGGATCCTGGTTCTCCTGTTAACCCTGATAGGCGGTTTCCTTTCTTCCATGAATATTGTTAGAGAAAAGGAAATCGGCACTATTGAACAGATAAACGTAACACCCATTAAAAAATACCAGTTTATCATCGGCAAACTCCTGCCTTTCTGGATACTCTCTCTGGGGGAACTGACCTTCGGTTTATTACTGATGCGATTTTTATTTCAAATTCATATTATCGGGAACATTGGCTTGCTTTATCTTTTTGCCTCCGTTTATATCCTGGCCATCTTAGGCTTCGGTTTATTCATTTCTACCATTACCGACACACAGCAACAGGCCATGTTCGTTTCCTGGTTTTTCCTCGTCGTATTTATTTTAATGAGTGGATTGTTTACCGCCATAGAAAACATGCCCCGCTGGGCACAGGACATCACCCTATTGAATCCATTACGATATTTTATCGAAGTAATCCGGATGGTAATCCTGAAAGGTTCAGGCATTCAGGATATTTCAAAGCATTTATTGATTATATTAGCATACGCGATCATTATAAATGCTTTTGCCATTTGGAGGTATCGGAAAACTTCGTAAATTCAGTCAGTTTTTACGCTCTTCAGGATTTTATCCCTTATGAATGTTGTTATAATGTTAAGGAAGATAACTTAGCCGTCCTATGCAGAATATATTGACCCATTACATGCGGGAAAGGATGCAGAAATCCGGTTTGAGCGGTATTTCCAAGCAACAAGGGCCGGTGGTAACGGTTTCAAGAGCCTACGGGTGCCCGGGGAAATTAACCGGCCAGGAATTAGTGCATGCCCTGAATAAAAAACTGACTGTTGCCCGCGATAAAAGACATTGGCGGCTGATCAGCAAGGAGATCCTCGAAGAGTCAGCCAAGGAATTAAACCTCGATAAAGTCACCATAAAGGAAGCTGCCCACTCGCATCAAAGCAGTGTAATGACGAGCTTAATTCAGTCATTATCCAATAAGTTTTATCCCGGTGATGATAAGGTGAAAAGGACGATCGCCGATGTAATTTTAACATTTGCCAATGAAGGTAAGGTAGTCATTGTCGGCCGCGGGGGTGTTATATTGACCCAAAATATTAAAAACTCCATTCACATTAAATTGGATGCTCCTATGGAGTGGCGCGTCCAAAAGGTTTGCGAAACACAGGATATGGCCTCCGATGATGCCACTAAAAAAATTCTTGAAATCGATTATAAAAGAACAAAGCTCCTGGAATATTATGCCGGGAAAAAGCCGATTGACTGGGTTTTTGATATGGTTTTTAATATGTCGAAAATGAGTGTGGAGGAAATCATACAGACAACGGTTAATATCATGGAGTCCAGGGGGATCTTATAGCGTGGTTCAATTTTCCCGCAAAGTTTTTTCATGCAAAGACGCAAAGGCCGCAAAGTTTTTTTGATTCCATTGATTTATAAAATTCTAATCATCAAATCATTCAATATTCACGCCGCCCATCCTTCCCTGTCAAGGCTCCGGTATTGAATCGCCTCTGCGAGATGTTCGGAATTAATATTTTTTTCCCCGGCCAGATCGGCGATTGTTCTTGATGCCTTTAATATACGGTCATAGGCGCGGGCCGAAAGCCCGAGTTTTTCCATGACTGTCTTCAGTAATTCCTGGCCTGCACTATTGATGTCACAGATCTCCTTCACCATCTGCGATGACATCATCGCGTTGGAATAAACGCCGGGAAATTTTTTAAACCTTTCGCTTTGGATTTCGCGAGCCATGACCACACGGTCACGGATAGCTTTACTGGTTTCGTTTTTCCTGTTTCCGATCATCTGGTCAAAAGGTACCGGCGTAACTTCCACATGAAGATCAATCCTGTCGAGTAAAGGCCCGCTTATACGATTCAGATAACGCTGGATCTGGGCAGGTGAGCAAACGCACTGTTTTTCAGGATGGTTGAAGTAGCCGCAGGGACACGGATTCATGCTTGCGATCAGCATAAAGTTCGACGGATATTCAATAGCCATTTTCGCCCGTGAAATAACCACTTTTCGTTCTTCCAGTGGTTGCCTCATAACTTCCAGTACAGATCTTTTAAATTCCGGCAATTCATCAAGAAACAGGATCCCATTGTGGGCCAGGGATATTTCGCCCGGCTGCGGCACACCGCCTCCCCCCACCAGTGCCACATCTGAAACGGTATGATGAGGGCTTCTGAAAGGCCTCGTCGTCATCAGGCTTGCATTGGTTCCCAGTTTCCCTGCCACCGAATGGATCTTTGTGGTTTCCAGGGCTTCGTCCAGTGACAATGGCGGCAATATGGTTGGAAGTCTTTTTGCCAGCATGGTTTTACCTGCTCCCGGGGGACCGATCATGATCACATTATGTCCGCCAGCGGCAGCAATCTCGAGTGCTCTCTTGATATTCTCCTGGCCCTGAACGTCGGAGAAATCCTCATCATAATGATCCGCATAGCTTGAAAATATTTCTTTAATATTTACCACCTGGGGTTTAATTTCCAACTTGCCTTTCAAAAACTGTATCGCTTCTTCCAGGTTATCGATGCCGATAATTTCGAGGTCTTCCACGATGGCTGCTTCCCTGGCATTATCTTTTGGAAGGATAAGGCCTCTGAATCCCTGTTTATGGGCTTCAATGGCAATAGGAAGGGCACCTTTAATAGGTCTTACCTGGCCATCCAGCGCCAGTTCGCCCATAACAATAAATTCCGGCAAAATCGCAGAGGATAACTGATCTGAAGCCGAGATCATACTGACTGCAATAGGAAGGTCATAAGCGGATCCTTCCTTTTTGATATCCGCCGGAGCCAGGTTGATAATCACCTTGGTTCTGGGCATATCATAACGCGATGTCTTTATTGCCGATTCCACCCTTGACCAGCTTTCCTTAACTGTGTTATCCGGCAGGCCAACGATAAAATGTTTATTTCCACTGGTCACGTTGGATTCAACGGTAATAGTTCTAGCTTCAACGCCGTAAACGGCGCTGCCATAAACAGTTCCTACCATTTTACTTTATTAATTTTTCGACGAGGAGAACCAGGATATGAATGATTTTAATGTGCATTTCCTGTATCCTGTCGGCATAGCCTTCATAAGGAATGATAATGGATAGGTTAGCCTTATCAGCCAACCTGCCTCCATTCCCGCCCGTCAGAGCAATCACCGATAATTCCATCCTTCGGGCGGATTCTACTGCCTCAATAATATTCTCGGAATTGCCGCTGGTTGAAATGGCAAATAAGATGTCCCCTTTTTTACCTAATGCTTCCACATAGCGTGAAAAAACCGAATTGAATCCATAATCGTTCCCCGTACAGGTCAGGTAAGAAGGATCGGTTATAGCGATGGCAGGCAAAGGTTTCCGGTCCTCGCGAAACCTGCCCGACATTTCTTCGGCAAAATGCATGGCGTCGCACAGGGAACCGCCATTGCCGCATGAAAGGACTTTATTGCCGTTATCAATAGCGGAGGCAATTGATGTTGCCGCTTCCTGGATTTGTTCTATCATAGCTGGTTCATTTATTATTTTTTCCAGAACAGTTCTGGATTCCTCCAACTGTTCCAAAATCACCTTTTTAATATTCATTTATTTTCCGGCGGATCGGATTCCGGTTGCTGAATATTCTTTTTATCCTTCTCTTCAAGATCATATAGCCGGGATTTAAGCACATGAACTTCCTTTATGTTTTTATTCAGTTCAGTTTTGGTTCGCCTTAATTCTATATAATGTATTAAAATTAAAATAAAAAACAAAATCATGCCCAGCAATGCAACATACTTGGCATAGGGGATCATTTTCGAAACATCTACTAAAAAGCGGATATTATTCAGGCTTAGCCTAAAGGAAACGATCAGGATTATCAGGTTAAAAAGGAAATAGATCCCGATAAAAATTAACTTATTTTTCTGAAAACGTGACATTTAACGTATATCGATTCAAATCAATTTAAAAATAATAAATGATAATAATTGAATAAAAATTGTACTTCATCAAATATAGCGCAAAATTAAATTTTTCATTGAACTCCCTTTATTTTAAAAGTACTTTAAATCTTACATCCAATTCCTGTGGCTGATTTGTGTTATTTTTCAAGGAGCAGGTTGCCTAGAAATCAAAAATATTCCTCGAAATATTCCACCTGAAATTTATACCGGCATAAGTCGTATTCAGGCTCAATGGATTATATTGGCTGGCGATATCATGCAAAGTTAATTCAAGGTCAATAAAAACATTATATTTAAACTGATAACTTACATCCACATTCAGGTAATTAAAATGAGTATAATATCCCTGGCCGACATAATTCCCGAATTCACGTTCCCGGGTTGTATAGCTAAGGAAGATATTTTTCCCCCAGTTGGAAGTTGAGTCATCTTCGCCGTAACCAGCATGAATTCCTTCCAGGTTAAGCACAAGCCTCGGAACCGGCTGATACCTTAACCGAAAAATGTATTCCCTGAAATTTGCTCCGAAAGGATGCGCCAAAGGCATTTTGTAGTTTTCATAATTTGTATAAATATTGGTATGGGTATAGGTATAGGGCCTTGCTATATTAAATTCAATCTGGGCGTCGAGGTTTTTAATTCCTCCCACGTTAAAATATTTTATGCCGCTCTGGGCGCCGTATTTATTTCCCCACCATCCGGTATGGGCTATAACTTCGTGTAAAAGGAATTCGTCCAGCAGGAACTGCCCGTAGAAGGAAAAATGATTTAAGAAATTCCACTTCAGATCGGCACCCACCATCGCATTGTCCTTGCTGCCGGATTGCTGTTCAAGGGCACGGTAAAAAATAATCGGATTAAGGTAGCCAATGTCAAAAGATTGTGCAGTGTCACCTACCACTACCGTTTCAAATACGCCGATGTTCAGGTTGCGGGTAATGTCATAACTCAGGTGGTGATGGACAAGGAATTTCTTCGGGTATTCCCCGCCGGTGGACCCGGTCCCTGCAGAGGCAAAAGCATCCGCATAATTCTGAGCGAATAAATTAAAGTAATTGAATTTCCAGACTTTGGTGGTGAATTTTAAATACAGGTAATTATTAGAAAAGTCCGATAAGACCATTGACCGAATCCCGTTTCCTACGAATGTTTTACCGTGGCCTAATTCTACATTAATTGGCTTCACGATATTGAACGTTATATAACCCGATGCGTTAAAAAAGTCAACTCCATCCTTATGGAAAACTTTCCAGAATCCCTGGTATGGAACGGCAAGGTACCGGTCAATCCAGTTCCTTACATAAACCGGATAGGCGGCCTGTGTTGTACTCAGAAAGGTGTAGTATCCGATTTTTCCACTTATCATTCCACTGGCTTCAAGTCCGCGGGTATTTACATATGGGGTAACACTTTCATTTTTGTCCAAGCCACCCGAAAAATATAATACAGGATTGAGATGTAACTGGAAATCCTTTGTATGCACGCTGAAAAAATCATTTTTATATTGATAAAAATATTTTAAAAATGGTTTCCTGCTGTTTGCATTAGCCCGTCCTGAATAATCATAATTATCGGTAAGGATTTGATCAATATTGAATCGGTCAACTTCAGAAAGATTGGAAAGCGTAGTGTCAATCCTGTCAAAAAAAGTGGCCACTTCATTCCGGGGAATTGGTTTTATAATCGTGTGAAAATCCCCGGCAAGTTTTCCAGATAGTACTTCGTAGCGATCGATCAGTCCATAATAATCGCGGTTTAACGGTACATCCGGAGTTTGAGCAAAAAGGCAGCGGGGCAAAAGGAGGAAAATAAATACTGAAATAATAAGTGGGCTAGGATTTTTCACTTCTCTGTTATCTTAATATTTCAGAACCCGCAATATTTTTGGTAGTAATTCAATGCCCTGGAATTTCCTAATTGATAAGCTTTCCTGAAATCGTCACAGGAATCGAAATCATTACCCATTCTGATTTCGGAAACTCCCCGTTTAATATATGTATCCGCCAATATACGCTGTATTAGCTGTTTATCCGAGGCCTGGTCGATTTTCCTGCTTAACAAAAGGATTGCCGACGTAAAATCCTGGTAGGCACCTTTGTAATCTGATGAATTGTACCGGCAAAGACCACGATAACGGTAATTTTTATCTTCTACAGGATTATTATTTATTGCCGAGGTGAAATCCGAAATTGCATTATTGTATTCATCGTTCTGCATTTCAAGAATGCCACGTTCCGTAAAGGCTTCGAATTTATCGGGTTCCAGATGGATCATATGCGTATAGTCTTCGATGGCTAATTCCGGCTCACCGATATTTTTAAATAATTCAGACCGGAAACGGTAATAATCATAATTAAGCGAATCATAATTAATTGCGATTGTGATGTCTTGTATCGCCGATTCGAGAAGGTTTCGGTCTGTAAAATTGTAATCGGATTTAAACTTTTTATATTTTGCCCTTTTGGCATAATAGGGAGCATAATGCGGGTTTAGATTTATTGCCATGTTCAACTCCGTTATAGCATCGGATTTGTCGTCTGTCGTTCGGAATTTAAGCCGGCTCCATTGAAAATAGAGTTCCGGATCGGAAGGATTCAGTTTTCTGGCCTCTTCAAAATCACTGTCTGCTGCCCTGTATTCCTTGATATTCATATTCGCAATTCCCCTATTGCGATAGTAGTCTGAATTGGCAGGATCGGCAATGGAAGCATGTTCAATCGCACTGGTTAAGTCCTTTACTGCCGAATCATAATGTTCCAATTTCAGATAGGACATTCCGCGTATATAATAGGCATCGCTGAATCCCGAATCCAGGGTTATTGCCTGGCTTGTATTTTCTATAGCTTGAAGGTAACTCCCCTCATCAAATTTGATTTTGCCGGCTTTATAACTTTGGGTTGCCGGAGATTGGGCCGTTGCCTGAAAAAAGAAGGCAAGTAAGGCGGATATAATGGCAATAAACCGACGAATCAGGGCTTTTTGAGCCATATTTTTCTTATGGAAGATAGTTTAATGTATTAACCGGAAATTAAAAGATAAATTATATTTTTTGCCAATTCCCATAACAGAAAGTATCTTTGTGGCTCTAAATTTCAAAGTATGAAAAAAGATATTCATCCCGAATATAAAGAGGTGGTTTTTCACGACACGCAGAGTGATTTTAAATTTCTTACCCGCTCCACCATTAAATCAAAGGAAACCATTAAATGGGAAGATGGCAAAACCTACCCGATAATCAAGATTGAAGTGAGTTCGGCTTCCCATCCTTTCTATACCGGTAAAAAAATCTTCGTGGATACAGCCGGAAGGGTTGAGAAATTCAATAAGCGATACAATAAAAAATAATACCCGGTATATCCATTCTAATGCTGTTTTTTTAATTCAGTAATTCTTCACGGAATTAAGTACGCCTGGTCAGATTCTTTATAAGCCGGTTTTTTGTTTTCGGGTTTATCATTTTTTATATTCTGATATCTTTGTTCTTTCATCAACAGAAAGATGAACTTAATATTATATGACGATCCTTCCGTTCACAAGTCTTTGTATCCATTGACCTTTACCCGGCCCGTTTCAAGTCTGAGAACCGGTATTCTTACCCTTGGCGAAAAATGGGCAAGGTCATTAAATGGTGAGGTTTCCAATTTGACTGTTCCTTTTCTGCAGAATGGCTTTGCCGCCAGTATTCAGAATGACAACTGGTTGATCCAGAGCAATATTCTTCCTGATGAAAACCTTGTCAATGCGATTAAAAAAATGTCTCCCTTATCTGTCCTGGTCAATGATTCCGGATGGCTCGCGGCCAGGATAGATAAGGCAGGCGTTGCCACGTTAAAGGAATCATCAATCCCGCAAGGATTAA
This sequence comes from uncultured Roseivirgaceae bacterium, assembly GCA_964395765.1. GTDB lineage: Bacteria > Bacteroidota > Bacteroidia > Cytophagales > Cyclobacteriaceae > DATDPY01. Next base: position 19,465 of record CAYNCU010000024.1, read on the forward strand.
AGAGTACTTACTTCCGGAGTCCGGTAAAAATTATTTCCAGGCCATGGGATCTTTTTCTTAATAATCACATTGAAATCATTCAGGATTTCCAAAGGATAACTTCCGGAAGGTCCTCCTGTCAACTCCCAGATCCATTTACCAGGATCTACAATGAGCGAAATATATTCTTTGAAGAGGGTGTAAATATTAAAGCCGCCATACTGAACGCTGAAGAGGGTCCCATTTACATCGGGAAAAATGCAACTATCCAGGAAGGGGTTGCCGTTCACGGACCGTCGGCAATTCTTGAAGGGGCGGTAATTTCAATGGGGGCAAAAATAAGAGAGGACAATACGATCGGGCCTTATTGTAAGGTTGGGGGAGAAGTTAAAAACAGTATTTTATTTGGAAATTCAAATAAGGCCCATGAAGGTTATCTTGGCAATTCTGTGATCGGAGAATGGTGTAACCTCGGGGCAGGAACCAACAATTCCAACTTAAAGAATAATTATTCCAATGTCAGAGTTTGGGATTATGAACAAATGAAATATACAGACAGCGGCCAGCAATTCTGTGGCGTTTTCATGGGAGATCACTCTAAAACTGCCATCGGTACCCGAATTAATACCGGGACAGTGATAGGAGTATCCGCCAATGTTTTCGGGCAGGGGCTGACTCCCAAATTTATTCCCAGCTTTTCCTGGGGAGGCTACGAAAAAGGATCTGTCTATGATACCGAAAAAGCCGGGGAAGCCGCTCTTAAAATGATGAGCCGGAGAAATCAGAAATTTAATTCCACCGATAAGGAAATTTTTTATGCTATTTATAAACTTACGGAGCCATACAGGGAAATACGAAATAAATAATGCTTTTCAGTGAGATCATAGGGAACGAGGACATTAAGAAAAAGCTTATTAAAGCGGTTCAAAATGAGCACATTCCCCACGCGCTCCTGTTCTCCGGTAAAGAAGGAAGTGCCAACCTGGCTCTTGCGCTGGCATTCATAACCTTTCTTTTCTGTGAAAACCGGGGAGAAGATGATGCATGCGGTGTATGCGCGGCCTGCCATAAAAATCGGAAACTAATTCATCCGGATGTAAATTTTTCTTTCCCATTTATCACTCAGAAAAACAAAGACCCAATCAGTGATCACCTGCTTGCGGATTGGAGGAATTTCGTTCTCCAGGATCCCTATAACAATGCAAGCGGCTGGAGTACTTATTTCGGTGGCGAGGATAAACAATTATATATCTCGGTGGATGAAAGCCGCCAAATTATCCGAAAGCTTTCCCTTAAACCGTTTGAAGCCAGGAATAATATTATGCTCATCTGGCTACCTGAATATATGAATACACCTGCGGCTAATGCACTTCTTAAAGAGATTGAAGAACCGCCGGATGATACGATATTTATCCTGGTTTCCAATGATGAAAAAAGACTGATGCCCACGATACTTTCAAGGACTCAAACCGTCTATATACAGCAGTTTACGGATGAGGAACTCATCAGTATTTTAGTAGAAAAGCATTTTATTGATAAAAAGGAAGCGCGCAATATCGCCCACCTGGTTGACGGCAATATCAATGAAGCCTTGCGGCTTGCCCGTGACGTAGAATTGGACAGTCATGTGATGTTCAGGGACTGGATGAGACTATGTTACCAGGAAGATTATGCGCAAATAATTCAATTCGCTGATCGATATTACACGTTAAGCAAAGTTTCCCAACAGACTTTATTGCAATACGGGCTCAGCATGTTGCGCGAATCCCTGGTCTGGCAACTGGGTGAAAGCAAACTGGTACGGGTAATGGGAGAGGAACTGGATTTTGTAAAGAAATTTTCAGTTATCATTGACCCTGACAGCATTGAAAAATTATCCCGGTTGCTTTCGGAAGCTTCTTATCACCTGGAACGCAATGCGAATGTTAAAATTCTTTTCACGGACCTGTCATTACAAGCTTGTATAATTTTTAAAGAATTAAAAGCCAATATTCAATCTACTTAACCTGCGTTTGATTTTGATTAATAAGAAAAGCAGGTTAAAAAATATAATTGAAATTTAAATTGTATAAATTTCAAAATCATACATAAAATCTTATGCAATGAAATCTTATAAATTCATTCTGATTACAGTATTTCAGCTATCCCTGTTTCTGACGGCTTGCAGTGGCGGGGGCAAAAAAGATTATCTGATAACCATTAAAACGAAATTCGGGGAAATGAAAGCCATTCTATATGATGCCACGCCTAAACATAAAGCGAATTTCATAAAACTTGCCAAGGAGGGTTACTATGACAGTCTTTTGTTTCACCGGGTGATCAATCAATTTATGATCCAGACAGGCGATCCTAATTCCAAAGGGGCAGCGCCGGGAGTCAAATTAGGCAACGGAGGCCCCTCCTACACCATTCCGCCCGAATTCAACCCCAACCTGATCCATCAGAAAGGAGCCATTGCTGCTGCCCGGGAAGGAGATAATATAAACCCGAAAAAGGAATCAAGTGGAAGCCAGTTTTATATTGTGCAGGGAAAGGTTTATACCCTGGATGAATTGAAAGCAACCCGCATTAATTATAATGAACTCTATAAGGATTTTAATGACTATGTAAGAAAGCCCGAAAATAAGGCGCTTTTCGATCAGGCTGTTGAATTACAAAAAGAAAATAAAATCGATTCATTGAGAAACTTAATCTTATCAAAAAAGGATGCTATGGCAAAAGAATACGATGTGAATTTTGACCTGCCTTTAAGCGATTTGCAAATCCAGAAATACACCACGGTAGGAGGTGTACCGCACCTTGATGGAAACTACACTGTTTTCGGACAGGTGATCGACGGACTTGATGTTATTGACAAAATTGCGGCCGTTAAAACCGATGCCAATGACAGGCCCATCGATGATGTAATGCTTACTGTAACCGTCACGGAAATGCCGAGAAAGAAAATAACCAAGCTGTACGGTTACCATTACCCCGACAGTCAATAATTATAATCTGAATGAATATTCTCCTCACCGGTGCCAATGGACTCATCGGTCGTAAGATAATAGAATATGTTTCCGGCGATGAGGATATTCAAATTATCGCCACTTCCAAAGGTGATGCACGTTTTGAGCCAGGGAGAAATTCAACCTTTGAGACTTTCGACATAACGGATAAAAAACGAGGTCGGGAGCTATATGAGAAGTATAAACCTGAATTTATCATTAATGCAGCCGCCATCACGCAAGCCGACGATTGTGAATCCGGCCATGAGAAATGCCGGTCCGTAAATATTGATGGAGTAAAGTCATTACTCGAATTATCCAGCCATCATAACACATTTTTCCTTCAGCTTTCCACCGATTTTGTGTTTAATGGTAAAAACGGACCTTACAGGGAAGAAGATCCTCCGGATCCTGTTTCCTTTTACGGCCGCAGCAAATGGGAAGCGGAAAAAATAATCATGAACTCTAAAGTTCCTCATGCCATTGCAAGAACGATCCTGGTTTATGGATATATAAAATACGCATCCAGGAAAAACCTGGTGACCTGGGTCATTGAAAGCCTGAAAGAAAATAAAATGATCAAAGTTGTCGCTGACCAGATAAGGACCCCCACGCTGGCGGAAGATGTTGCCTCCGGTTGTCTGCTAATTTTAAAAAACGGTCGAGAAGGCATGTTTCACATCGGGGGTTTGGATACCTTAAGTCCCTACGATATGGCCATTCGAACTGCTAAAATTTTCGATCTTGATTCCTCTTTCATTGAAAAGGTAACGACAGCATATTTCCCGCAACCGGCTAAAAGGCCTCTTATCACAGGTTTAATCATTGAGAAAGCGATTCGGGAATTAAATTACAAGCCCCATTGCTTTGACGAAGGACTGTTATTGATACGAAAGCAAATGGAAAAATGATTACCGGCAATAGATTTTGTTATATTCAGCGGATGTAAAAACCTGTTTCCTCAATACTTTTCCTTCCGACGAATAATAGATGATAATATAAAATTCCGCCTCGGGTATATATTTCTCTGCGAAATAAATGGGGTGCACTTCATTTCCAAGGTTAAGGATGTCGGTAAAAGATGCATTGATCAGGGAACCGGTTTTGTTGCTCAGTATCCCAAAACCATTATTGCTTTCTATCAAATAGTATTTTTCATCCGGAAGGTCAATGATTTTCTTTATGCTCAGTAACCCGGAGGCAATTGTGCGTCCTGATTTCATACCATGGATACTCCAGAAATCATCGGAATGAATCAGGTAAGAAGTATCATTCCATATTTTAATCTGGCTTCCCAATGTATCCATCAGCATTTCGCCTTTGCTATTCATGATTCCAATGTTTTCATTATCCCTCACCATAAAAAAATCCCGCCCGATCGGTTCGGGAGAAGCGGAAAAGCGTGGATCGATCTGAATATTTTTATCCGGATTTGCAATTCCGAATTTTTCGCCGTCAAAAGTAACGACAAAGCCATCATGATAATCCGCTATTCCATCATAAACCGATTTCAAAACTTGTTTACCTTTTGAATCGAGCAGCCCGTATTTATGGTTCTTTGCGATGAGGAAATAATCGTAACCAAGCGATTTAATGTTGTCAAATTTACCTGCAAACAAAATTTTCCCTTCAGGGCTCAAAATTTCTTCTTCGTGATTTTTTTTCATGAGGAGGAGAAAGCGCGGAAAATCTTCATCGGGGGAAACCTGCGATTTCTGCATCAGGGAAAATCCGCTATAATTTTTCATTTCGATCTTTGAAAAATTATCCAGTAAAAGTCTTGGTTTCCCGTTATTTTCAATCCAGGCATAATCTTCATCAATAATGGCCACCGAATCAAATAGAAATTCGTCAGGAACCGGTGAAAACCTGTAATACAAGATCCATTTATTATTAATTTTTCCGGTCAACCAATCGCCTTTGTAGGAAATATTTCTTAACCCTGATCCTGAAATTTTTAAATATTTCGCGTCATAGATCTCATAAATCGAATCCCTGTTCACAATCCAGCCATCATGATAGGAATATATGTGTTGAGGAGCGGGCGGAATATTGAAATCAAGACTGCTGTTCAGGATGCAATCATCATCTCCCTTTGTACAGAGAATATGGTCTTTATCGATGAGGACTACATCATCGTAATCGTAAGCGGGATTTAACATGGAATCTTTAAAAATACCGGTAATTTCATTAACAGTAGCCAATGCAATTTTACCGGCTTTTTCAAGAATAATAAAATTTCCTTCTTCACGAACATCATCGAAAATAGCATCCGTTATTTCCCTGCCGGTCAGGGTATAAAGTGCCCATTCCTGTTCTTTTTTAGCTTTTATAAAATGATTTCCCACCATTGCAATTTCCTTATATTCAAAAGGCAGTACCAAAATTCCGGTTTGATGAACAAGTCCGAATTTCATTCCCTGACTTAGTTTTATAAATCCATAGTTCAGGTTCTCAACCGAATAGAAGGGCTTATCATAAATAGTCCGGCCATTTCTACAAACCAGTGATTTTAAGCTGTCATTCCATACCGTGAAGAATTTATCCTTTATATTTCCGCAGAGGTAAGACTGGTCAATCTCAGTAAACCGGGGTGGTATAATAATATTTCCCTTCTGATCCATAAAGCCATAATGTCCTTTCTCAAAAACCGGCACTACCACCATGGTATCGAGTGCTATCAGATTTTTTATTGAATCCAGGAAGGGGTATTCCTGTTCAGTCTTTTGGGTAAACCATAAGGTATCTTCAGCACTAAGATATAAGTATCCGGCAGCTACAGGGGCAAGTTCCGACTGTGGATATTGTTTTATGAAGTCAATGTAAGAGGCAGGGGAATTATCTGCCGTGGAAAGTTCAAAAATATTCTTAATCGCTTCGTCCCTGTGTGCTGAGGTTGGAAAGCTACGGACAAATTTCTCATAACTTTCAAGTTTTTCATCTCTGGTAAACTCCCGGTAAATTAAGAGATCGTATCGTTTCTGCGCTTCCGGGGTTTGTCGTGCTTCGGGGTATGTTTTTACAAAATCAAGATAGGCCTGGTATGTATTTGCCTGTGCAGCCTGATCGAAAGCAATTTTATCACGAAGGGCCAGTGCTTCCTTTACCTGCCCTGAATGGGGATAATGGTCAATAAAGTAATTATAGGCCTCAACCGTATTATCCGATTTTGCCAAATCAAATGCCATGGAAATCAACCTTGAAATTTGTTGTGAAACCCGGGAAGTATCAATTCCGACTTTTTCAAGTTTATCGAATTCCCTGGTATCCAATTCTGAGAATTGTAGACGGGCCAGTTGAATGTATTGATAAGCCGAATCAATATTAAAGGCCGGGGATAGTTTATCTGAAAAATATAGCGACTTAATATAAAATGCCCCGGGAGAAATGGAATCCTTCCTGATTTCCTTATTCAGGACATCAATAAGCTTTTCGTAATTTCTTTTGTCGAGAAATTTTAGTGCCTTTTTTTCCTGTCCGAACAACAGTACAGGACTACATAAAATGACAATAAAAAAGAGCCGGGAATATAGAAATTTCATTTGAAAAGGTTGTAAAAACCGGGCTAAACCTATGACCAATTTATCCAATTATGATTATTTTGAAGGACTTTTATAACACGAATTTACTTATCTTTGCATCCTTGAAACAGAAATTGGTCAGGTATGAAAAGGCCGAATTTTATAAATAATAGATCTTTAACTACCCCAAACCGGTCTGTAAAAGTTTTATAATCTGTTTTGACGTTCTTTGTGGTATTAAAGTATAAGTGAAACAATATTTTAGTGTGACAAAATAATCCGGATAAACACTAAATCATTAAATCAAAAAATAAAAAAAATTGTTCGGGGTGTAGCCACGCCTCTGCGTGATATACTCCGCCTGGTAACGCATCCCGCCTTGGGCGGGAGGGTCGTTGGTTCGAATTCTTATGGGGTATAATT